>JAAWJJ010000006.1 GCA_022796875.1 Eubacterium sp.
CCTAAAAGGGTGTGGTATGCCTCTTTTTTTATGTTTTACAGAAAGAATATGAAATTTTATAATAAAAGTAACCATTTGGTAATTGCTGTTGCACTGCCCACGGAACTGACCAACAGCAACCCAAAACAGAAAGGAGAATTATATGAAAGTTTTAGGCCTCTGTGCCGGACGGAAAAACGGCAACACGGAAATCATGATGAAAGAAGCTTTCCTGGCAATCGAAGAAACATGCGGTGCGGAATGTAAACTGGTACGCGTACAGGAAACGGCTATCAACACCTGTACCGGCTGCGAAGCATGCATGGTGAACCATCTGAAAGGAAACTGGGATTTCCGCTGCATCCACAAAAACGGCTCCGACCACTTCTATTTTATTGAGCAGCTCATGCGGGAAGCGGACGCCATTATCGTATCCAGCCCGGCTTACAACCTGCTTCCAACCGGTCAGCTCATTAAGCTTCTCAACAAAATGCATGCCAGCGGGGATTACCGCGACGTCGTACATAAAAATAACAAAATCGGCGCGGCTTTTTCCCTGGGAGGCACCGACTGGACGAACTTCACGTTAAACGTCTGTAAAATGATGGCTATGGAACTGGTCGGTTCCTATGAAGCGCTCGTTGACGCCGTCCATTTTGATTTTGTACCGTCCAAAGACGCGGTTTTGCTGGAAGACGACATTCTGACACGTATGCATAAATTGGGAGAACATGTTGCGGACGCCCTCCTGCAGAAAAAACAGGGCAAAAAACCTGCCTATGTTGGTACACCAGGAGTATGCCCCGACTGCCACGGCAATTTGCTGGAAATCCGCGAAGACGGTATTTACTGCCCGCAATGCCTGACTAAAGCTTCCGTAAACATCATCGACGGAAAGCTGACCGTTGATTTTACCCCGGAGGATTTGGCGAAAAACCGCTGGAGCCCATGGGGGCAGGAACTGCATGACAACAATATCCGCAAAGGACATGCAAAAGCGGCTCAGGCAAAGGACATCATTGCAGAACGCCTGAAAAAATATACGGATTATGAACGCGCCGTAAATTTGCCGGAACCGGTCAAAGAATAGCAAAACAATAAACAGCAACAGGCAATATAAAAAAGGAAATACAGGGGAAAGAAAGGAAAATAATTTATGGAACAGACTCAAAAGAAAAGTATTGGATTTGGATTTTTCGGATGGATGCTGTTAATTTTTCAGGCAGGGGCATTCTTCACACAGGTGGTATTTACCAACTACCCGATGAATATTCTTGCAGAATTTTACGGAGGCGGTACTTTTGTGCCAATGATATTTACCATTGGAACATTTATCGCCATCATCCTGCAGCTTATTTTATCCCGATTTGTCGGAAAAATTAAAAACATGAAAAACCTGACGCTTATTTTCGGCGCAATTTCCCTGCTTATGGGATGTGTCATTGCTTTTTACCCGGTACCGTTCGGTATAAGCGCCGTATGGGTCGCCGCATATTTTGTCGAAAGCGTCTGTGTTAATATGTACTGTACGTTTACCTGCAGTATTCTGGTCGGACAGTGGTTTCCGCGGAGGAAAGGCACGATTATGGGAATTGCGACGCTACTGTTCCCGATCGGCAACGGCCTGATCAGTATTTTTGCTGCAAATGTATTCAAAACAGGGGCTCCGACTCCTGCAAGCGCATTTTTGCCGTTTCTCATCGCCTGTATCATCACATGGGTGATCGGACTGATCTTTGTAAAAGACTATCCGGAACAGTGTGGCGCTTACCGTGATAACGACAAGAGTTTTACGCCTGAAATTGCCAGAAAAATGATGGAAGAAGAAATTGAAAACAAGAAATCTACTGTATGGACTACCGGACATACGTTTATGAGCCGTGATTTCTGGTTTATTTCCGTAACCTGCGGACTGCTGCTTATGTTTGCAGTCGGAATGATGACGCAGACCGCCACGATCGTGGCACAGTTTGAAACTTTAAACTATGGTATGGTCATGATGCTTATTATGATCTTCGGAATTGTCGGAAGCTACGGCCTGGGAATTATCGATACGAAAATCGGTACCAAAAAAGCCATCGCCATCGCCGTTATAATGATGATCCTGTCCGGTATTTTCGGAACAATCCAACACCCGGCATGCCTGATCATCGCTTTGATTCTTCTGGCGATGTTCATGGGCGCTTCTTCAAACTTTACGGTTTCCGCAGCGGCGCAGTACTGGCGGCGGGAAGATTTTTCCAGCGTATTTGCCTGCCTGAACCCGGTTGCCAATATTTTTAACGCCATTACGCCGAGCGTCATTGCGTTCCTGCTTTTCAGTTCTCCGATCGGATACCGCATGTGCTTTATTGTTACGGCGATTGCCGGCGTTGTCGGCCTGATCCTGATCCTGCTTTTCAGTGCAAAACACGTAAAAGCAACGGACGACAAATTCCGTTCACAGGCCGGTAAACCGCTCGACGACGCTTTGGTCGGAAGAAAATAGCCAACTACTGTGAAAATAAAATAATGTATTCAAAATAGTTTTTACAGCCCTGCAGAGGAAATTCCGTTCTCATGCAGGGCTGTATTGTGAGTTTCGAGTTTCCTGTATTAGTATCCAAAAATGACAGGATGATTATTTCGGAATATAGATTTTGAATGTTACCGTACCGTCTTCATTCAGCGTAAACGTGTCTATGATGAGGGAATCCAACCCTCCATCTGAGTAGCTGCAGCTAAAGGAATCGGACATCCCTGTTTTATGGTCCGGGAAACTGCTTTCTACGAAAGCTACTGCCTCTCCGCTGCCGCGGTCACCCAGATCGTACGGGGCGCTGACTACTCCGTCTTTATCCGGTGTAAGTACCTGCGTAGTACTTTCTACTGGCGTTGCATATTCCTCTATATTTTCCGGCGTAAGCTTTTCCATGAACTGTTCTATTTCCCTGTCGGCTTCCGTTTTTTCCTCATCGTCCGCCGCGCCTGCTTCTCCTACACTTATTTCATGCGAGCCGTCGTTCTGTACTTCCAGGCTTTTGATAAATTCTTCTACGGCTGCCGAATCGGCTTTAGACGCGTCTAACGGAAGTTTAAACAATGCGTTTAAGCCGTCATAGTTTTCATTTCTGGAAATCGCCCCGGTCGTTTCGTCAAACGTATAGGCGTCCTCGTTATAAAACGGTCCCTGATCGGACACGGCCATATAGATTTCATGGTCTGCAAACATTTCAATATTATCGCACTCACTGATCTGATACCAAACGTTATCTTCCTCAAATGTCATCGCTGCGCCGTTCATGGTAAAGATATTGTATAATCCCGGGCGATAACCCTGAATCAACGGCGATACAAAAAAGTCCGAACCGCTTACTTCCCCGGTTTCCGACATCGGCGTACCGTCGGTTTTTTCAATGGCAACGGCCGCATATGTCCGGTCATCCAGTACTTCTCCATCGGAAGTGACCTGATATTTGGAAAGTTCCTTACCGGAAACAATCCCTAACAACGTCACATTATAACCGCCGTAGCTTTGCGTTTCATCAATCAAAACGGCTCCTTCACTCTGAAACGCATCCCTTAACGTCAGATCTCCATGTTTTTCCGCCACTTTATCCGGCATCAGATATTTGCGCGCCGCATAAATGGAAACGGATCCTACGCCGAAAATAATTGCCGCCGTTAAAATTGCAGGTACAAATTTTTTCATTTTTCTCACATTACTTTTCAATTGCCTTTCCTCCTCTGCTTTTGACAAAATATTCTGGTTTAACCGAAAATCCGGTTCTTCGTTTGGAGTAAGGGCTTGTTTTAACATGTCATCCAATGTTTTCATTTAAAACGTCCTCCAATTCCTTTTTTAATCGTTTTCTTGCCTGGAACAACCTGCTTTTGACGGTTCCGGCCGGTATTTTTAATAATCCGGCAATTTCCTCTACCGATAGCTCTTCCATATAGTAAAGAAGAACCGGAGCTTTGAATCGTTCCGGCAGTTGTTCTACCGCTTTTTGTACCAGCTCGTTTTCTTCTTTTTGTAATATTTGCTCTTCTATGGAAGATTCGGGAAAGCTGTCGGGATCTTCCAGGTCTATGTCAGATGTTTCTGTCAGGGATAATACCTGAGCGATACGCATCCTCCATGCATATTTTCGTTTCCGGTTTTTCCACAGCTTAAGCGCAATGGATAACAGATAGCTTTTGGGATTCTTTTCATATTCTATTTTTTTATTCAATTCCCATGCTTTTAAAAAGGTATCCTGATACAAATCATCCGCTTCCTGTACACAACCGGCCAGATGCCTGCAGAAAGAATAAATATCTTTCCCATATTCTTCGATACATTGTTCCAGTTCCGTTTTTGTCATATGATTCTCCATTTTATAAGACGTCTTATCATTGCCCTTCACTTATACATTGTAATAACTTCAGAATTGGTTCATTTCTATTTAAATTTTGCCATGGCCAATAAAAAACCTCTTCTGAAAATCCGTTTCCTTTTCAAAAGAGGTTTTTTACCTGCCGTTTTTATCCTATTCAAATATCACCCGCAGTTTTGCATATTCGCTGTTAATTTCCTGCAAAGTTGTTTTATCTCCCGCCACATTATCCGGGTGATATATTTTAATCAGATCTTTATACCGTTTCTTTAACGAATTGCTGTTGTCCACGCCGACAAAAAATACTCCCGCACTGCCTTTTCTGACAGAAATGGCCGGGGTTATCTTTTGCTGCTCATACAATTTGTCACGTTCAAACTGTTCCCGCTCCGATGCCAGTTTCTTTACCTCATCCTCCAACATCTTCCACTTCATGTTAAACAATTGCTGCTGCTGCTCATTTTTTCTGTCTTCCGCCTTTTTTTGAATCAGGTATTCTTTCTTTTCCCATTCAAATTTACGTTTCTCATCTTCCAGTTTGAGCCTTTCTTCCTGCAAAGAACGTCTTTTTCGTTCTATTTCTTCTGTTTCCCGAAGACACCATTCCTGATACAGTGTTGTTTCCTGTTCCTGAAACATTGCCTGTAAGTCCATTCTCTATCCCCTCTTGTTACTATGACCATGCCGAACGCACAGTCCTTTGCTTTCACAATTTATGATACAATATCTTGATAAAAATAACGCACTTTCTATATACTTATACAACATTTAGCCATAAATTACAATAGGATATTTCACTTACCTGCTCTTTTTCTTCTTTTCTACCGAAAATCCGAATTTCCCGATTTTTTCTCCGAGTTTTAAATATTCCCCATGAGAATAAGCGGCCAGTCCCAGATCGTTCAAACGAAATTTTCCCGTTTCATCTATAAAACTCTCCTCTGCGGATACACCGACGACTTCCGCCAGAAACATATCGTGGCTGCCCAGCGGGAGGATCTGCGTCACTTTACATTCGATATTAACCGGACTTTCTGCAATTCCCGGCGCTTTTATATGTTTAGACGGATATGCGGTCAGCCCCGTTTCCCGGAACTTATCCATATCCCTGCCCGATTTTACTCCGCAGTAATCGGTAGCATGTACGAGTTTCTCCGTTGTCAGATTGACAACAAACTCTTTCGTGTCTTTTATAATGTCATAGGAATAGCGTTCCGGCCGGACAGAAATATACAACATCGGCGGTGCAGAGCAGACCGTCCCGCACCATGCTACTGTTATGATGTTCGGTTTTTCCCCGTTTCTACCGCAGCTTACCATAACTGCCGGCACCGGATAAAGCATATTGCCCGGTTTCCATTCCTGTTTTTCCATCCCGTTCCCTCCTGTTGTTTCTGTGATTCCTAATGATTCCTGTTATTATTTCAGTTCCTGTTGTTATTGCTGTATTGCGGAAATAAATTCCGGTATCAACTGTTTCTTTCGGGATACGATTCCCTTTAATTCATACGACTCTTTCTCATGCTCAAATTCATATGCGGCCTGTACCAGTTCGGACGCGCCCTCTCCTTCATAAATCAGTTCTGTGGATTCTTCCAGAATATTGGTAAGCATAATAAACACCATCTGCACGTTACGCTCTATCAGCGCGGTTTTTAAATACGGCTGCAATTTTTCTTTCACAAATCCGAGATCGTCGCTGCTCATCGAACTTACCTGTCCTACCCCAAACTCTATGCCGTTAATTGAAAAAGTTTTAAAATCCTGATAGAAAATTTCTTCTGCCGTTTTGGAAACAAAATCACTGCCGGCACGGAACATATTTTTAGCCAGTTCCGCCACATCAACCCCGGCAATCGCCGCCAGTTCTTCTGCGCATGCTTTATCTACCTGCGTACATGTTGGGGACCGGTACATCAACGTATCCGAAACAATTGCGGAACAGAGCAACCCGGCAATCTTTTTCGACACTTCGATCCCGGCTTCTTTATACATCAGGTACACGATCGTAGACGTCGAACCAAGCGGCTGATTCCGGAAAAAGACCGGTGCAAGCGTTTCCAGGCTTCCCAGTCTGTGATGGTCGATAATTTCCAGAATTTCGGCTTCATCAATACCGTCTACCGCCTGTGACTTTTCATTATGGTCCACCAGAATAATTTTCTTTTTCTTCAGATCCAGCAGATTCCGCCGCGAAATCATTCCGACGTATTTTCCCCGATGGTCGAGGATCGGGAAATCGCGATGCCGCTCCTTTGACATAACCTCTTTTACATCGTTAATATAATCTTTTTCTTCAAACGTAATTAAATTTTCTCTCCGCATAAAATGGCTTACGGGCATGCTCTGATTGATCAGACGCGCTACGGTAAGCGTATCATACGGCGTACTGATGATGTACACCCCTTTTTGGCGGGCAATATTCTGTATACTTTCCGGTACTTTGTAGTCGGCGACAATCACCATACAACTGACGTTGCACTCCATCGCGCAAATCTGCGATTCATAACGGTTCCCAAGTATAATAAGGTCGTTATCATGGATAAATTCTTCCATCGTTTCCGGATTCCCCGCGCCGACCAGTACGTTTCCCTGTACAAAACAGTCTTCTTCATTTCCAACCAGCATTTTGCCTTTCAGCGTTTCCACAATGTTCCTGTACGGCGTTTTTGCAGCAGACACTACCCCTCTGTCATAGACGTCCATATAAGACATGGCAATATCGCCGGTAATAATCAGCCCAGTCAGCTCTCCCTCTTCATTCGTCACCGGAAGAGTCACGATATTATCCTTTTTCATAATCTCCCATGCTGCTTTCAGGGAGATCTGTCCATCAATCCCTGCCGTTTTCCGAATATCAATGTCTTTTACCTGTGTGCCGACATTTCCTACATATGCAGGCAGCGGGACCTGAAAATAGTCCAGTACATATTTTGTTTCTTCATTGACCTGTCCCGCCCTGCGGGCTTCATATTTTCCGGTCTGGTCGGTTTGATTTTTTAAATCTGCATAAGCAATGGCGGCGCAGACAGAGTCCGTATCGGGGTTTTTATGCCCTACTATCCAGACTTCTTTTACTTTCTTTAACATTCAGCAATTCCCAGCCTTTCTTTCCAAATAAGATACCTCATCTTTAAAAAATGGAAAATACCCCTGTGATATGCAAATACACAATTACAATCAACACGATATTTACGATAGAAAGCACCAGAGAAAACGACAATCTGGATTTGATGCCGTTAAAATGCTCTTCCCCTACGTTGATCGTATCGACCTTTTCTGATAATTCCGTGACGATCGCCTGGATATTACGGAAACATTTTACGTTTTCACTATGTATCTTTTCCATCAAGTCCGTATGCATTTCTCCCAGTTTTCCGTCCACTTCCAAAACCGTCTTACCGAGATCCTGCACTGCCATATCGATATCGCGTACCGCCGGAGTGATCGTTTCCTCCAACTGCGGCTTCAATTCGTCAATCACCGGTTTCAAACCGGAAAGAGAATCTTCTATGCTTTTTTGGGAAGCATCCGTCCTTTCCCCCAGAACTTCAGCAATTTCCTCTATTTTTTTATTCACGCTGCCCATCATATCCCGAATCTGAGCCGATACGGCATCCGTCATTTGATCCGCTTTTTCCTGGCGTTCCTCCAAAATCAGCTCTAATTCCTGCGCTTTTCCTTCTCTTTCGTCAACAATACTCTGCAGTTCCTGTACTTTGTTTTCCTTTGTGGAAAGCAGTCCCTGCAATTGTTTTGCTTTTTCACGAAATTCGTCTATCTGCTGTAATAAAAAATCCTCTTTCCCCATAAATTCTTTCTCCCTTTTCCGTTTTCTTATCTTCTGGTGCATCTTACTTATAAGCTGTTCCATCATTTACCTCACTTGTGCCCATTGTAGCATAATTTTAAAACAAACTGCAACAATTCCTCCGAAAACACCGCCTTTCCCGACATAAAAACCGTTTTTTCGGACAAATATCCGTTTGTCCGCAGTTCCTTTGGAGCAATTGCCAGGTCAGCGGCGTTCAGCATGGAAATATCAAACTCGCTGTCCCCTGCCGCAATCACTTTTCTTCCGTCATATTCCTTTTTATCCGAACCTTTTTCCAGGAAATAGTTTTTCAGGCGTTTTACAGCCTGTCCTTTTTCCAGGATATTCGGAATAACGTAAACTTTGCTTCCGTTATGAAATGCTTTCACCAGACCCGCATCCAGCTTATTCCTTAGCCTGTCCACTACCGCTTCCGGTTCGCTGCACTTTGTAAAAAGAAACAGCTCCCGAATAAAACGCAGTTCAAACTCCCGCCGTTTCTCCTCTTTTAAAACGGCATATGCCTTTTCCAGTTCCGTTCTTGCATCGGAGATAAGAAAAAGCGACTCTTCGTACCAGCTCTGATCTTCCTCGCCGTCAACAAGCAAAATGCCTCCGTTGCACACCAGCGCATATTTCGGCGTGCCGATCGGAAGATGAATCCGCTCGTACTGTTCAACCGTGCGGGTAGTGGTAGGCACAAGAAGCAGCCTGCGGTTTAGTTTTTCCAGCATTTCACACGTTCTCTTTGTGACAAATGATATCTCCCGGCCATTATAAATTTCCACATTTACCTTATCCGGCCCGATATCTCGTTTATAAGAATACAGGATCGTATTGTCCAGATCCATATGAAAAACCGTCACTTTCAGGCCTCCTGACCTTTATGTCCCATGTTTACAAACAGTTTCCGGATCAGATCTACCGGTATCATTGTTATCGCCAGCGGAATCACAGCCGCCCAGCCTGCAATGCCAAACGGTTCACAACTGAACATATTGCCGATCCACTGGAACGGAACGAACGGAACCAACGCCGCATTCACAATCAAAAACTGCACGACAAAGATAATGAGCATCACACGCAGAAATCCCGGATTTTTGTTTATTCCGCGTAAAATGGCGAAACCGTCGTCCCGGACATTGAATCCGTTAAACAATGCGCTTACGATAAATAATACGAAATACCCGGTCAGATGCTGTTTTTCGTCTGCAAACAGATTGGTGAAAAACGGCAGTTTCAAATACAGGAAACTGATCACGGTCAGCCACAGTCCCATTGTTACGATCTGCGCCATCATCTTCCTGCTGATAATGCTTTCATCTCTCCGGCGCGGTTTTTCTTTCATATATTTTTCAAGCGCAGGCTCGTTTCCAAGCATAATTGCCCCTAATCCGTCCATAACGAGATTGACAAACAGCAAATGCGTTACTTTTAAAGGCTCTTCCACTCCGAAAAACGGTGCAATCGCGCTGACAATTACCGCTGCCACATTAATGACTAGCTGAAATTTACAAAACTTCAAAATATTATGGTAAATCGTCCTGCCATACAAAATAGCGTCTTTGATGGATTTGAAATTATCGTCCAGTATTACAATTTTACCGGCTTCTTTTGCCGCTTCCGTCCCGCTTCCCATCGCAAATCCGACGTCCGCCCGCTTCAGGGCCGGGGAGTCGTTAACGCCGTCGCCGGTCATGCCGACTACCAGGTTCATTTCCTGGCACAGGCGCACCATCCTTGATTTGTCTGTCGGCAGGGCGCGCGCGATCACACGGATATAAGGGAGCCTTTTCTTCACTTCTTCATCGGACATCTCGTTTAACTGGGCGGAAGATAACGCCTGGTCTTTCCCGCTGCAAAGCAGCCCGGCGTCTTTTGCAATCGCCACCGCCGTTTCCAGACGGTCTCCGGTAATCATGACAACCTGAATACCGGCGTTCTGTACTTCCTGTATCGCCTCTTTTGCCTCCGGACGGACGTCATCGCGGATGCCGACCAATCCGATAATCACAATATCGTCATGGATGACGTTTTCCTCCAGATCGGCTTCGGAATACCCAAACGCCAGGACGCGCATCGCTTCCACTGCCAGCGAATCGATTTTCCGGTCCAGCGCTTGTTTATCAATGTCTTTAATATCGCCGTTTTCATCCAGATACTTCGAGGCCTTTGCCAGCAGACGTTCCGGCGCCCCTTTATAAAAAGTTTTGCCGGCGTTACCGATCCTGACCTGGCTGAATTTGTTGGCAGAATTAAATCCCTGCTGTTTCGTCACTTTATATTGGCTGTTTTCTTCTAACTCCCGAAAAGCAGCTTCCCCGATAAACTTCATAAGCGCCTGATCCGTGGCGTTTCCGCCAATCACGCGATGGGAACTGTCAAACATGGACTGCGTATTTTTCCCGATATCCAGATCCATCAGCTCTTTGATCTTATCGTACTGTCCTAATTGAGTAATTTCAATGGACGTTCCGTTTCCGAGGAAGAAATCCACGACTTCGAGCCGCCCTTTTGTAATCGTACCTGTCTTGTCGCTGAATAAAATATTCAGGGAACCCGCCGTTTCAATTCCTTCCGCCTTTCTTACCAAAACATTATGGTCGAGCATTTTACTTGTATTCTGCATCAGAACGAGCGAAATCATCAGAGGAAGTCCTTCCGGCACGGCGCAGACGATAATGACGATTGCCAGAGATACCGCTTCTACAATATCCTGTATGACTCCCTGCGGCCCAATCGCAAAATAAGCTGAAAAGCCTCCTGCCGAAAAGACAAAATACGCAAAATACAATACCGCGATCACAACAGCTCCGATATATCCGAATGTGGAAATCTGTTTGGCAAGTTTGGCAAGTTTTACTTTCAGCGGGGAATCCGGCTCGTCTTCCTGCATCTCTTCCGCCATTTTACCCATCATCGTTTTTAATCCGACTCTTTGGACGTCTAAAATACCTTCTCCGTCAAATACAACGGCTCCGCGGAACAGCGAATGAGCGTCTACGAACGTATCGCCCGTGATTTCTTCTGCCAGGCAGAAATCTCCCTCCGCCTGCGTTTTTTTGCATTCTTCCGCTTCGCCGTTTAAGGCGGAATTGTCCACTCTTAACGAGCCGCTTACAAGGACTCCGTCCGCCGGTATTTTATCTCCCGACTGCAGCAATACTTTATCTCCGACTACCGCATCATCGACATCAATAACCGTAACGACGCCGTTTCTGTATACTTTACAGGTTTCCTTTTTTGTACTGTCTTTTAATTCACGGTATTTGGTGTCGCTCGCCACTCCTGTTTTTGCAGAAACTACCGCCACAATAAATACGGCAAGTATCGTCCCAAGCGGCTCGTATATTTCCGCATAGCCAAGGAAAAACATAACGATCATTAACGCTGCAATCGCCAGTAAGATCCTGATCATCGGGTCGCTGAACGTTTCTTTAAACTCTTTCCAGAATGTCGTCGGTTCCGAATCCGGAATCACATTTGAGCCGTATTTTTCTCTCGACTGTCCGACTTCTTTATCATTAAGTCCCTGAAATTTCATATATTACTTTTCTCCTTTATAAACGATGACTGTTATTGCGAATCAGGGGAGAAACAAATCTGTCCCTCCCCCTTTTTCCCGCTACTGATACCGACGGATCAGCTCTCCTAATCCCGGATCGTTCGTTCCCTGTCCGATCGCATTAAATTTCCATTCCCCGTTGTATCGGTAAATCTCGCCGAAAACCATAGCCGTCATACCGGAATAATCTTCGGACAGATTATATTTCAAAATTTCTTTATTGTTCCGTCCGTCTACAATACGGATGAATGCATTTTGGATTAGTCCAAAATGCTGCTGGCGTTTATACGCCTCATAAATATTGACTACAATCACGATTCTGTCATAATCTGCCGGAACCTGCGACAGATCGACCACGATCTGCTCATCGTCCCCGTCGCCGGCTCCTGTGAGGTTATCTCCCAGATGCTGAACGGTTCCCGACATATGCGACAGATTCCCAAAATAAATCAAATCTTCTTTGTAGCACAGTTTGCCGTTTCTTAACAGCAGAGCGGAAGCGTCGCAGTCGATCGGCTGCGGCTTCGGTGCAAACAGGCCGCCCTTTCTCTTTACTTCATCCCATCCAAGACCGACAAGAACCCTGGAAAGTCCCGCATTATCTTTCGTTAAGCTGACTTTCTGTCCTTTCTGTAAACTGATTGACATATATTATATCCTCCTATGCAACTTCAATTCCGTAATGCCCGCACAAAGCCGCAAGGCCGCCCTGGAAACCGCTGCCAATCGCATTGAATTTCCATTCTCCGTTGTTTCGGTACAGTTCCCCAACGACAACCGCCGTTTCAATAGAAAAATCTTCGCCAAGGTCATAACGGATCAGTTCCGTATTGGTAGCCTCATCCACAATACGGATATAGGCATTGGAAACCTGCCCGAAATTCTGTCGTCTGGTATCGGAATCATAAATCGTAACCGTAAAGGCAATCTTTTCAATATCTGCCGGGATTTTCGTCAGGTCAATCTGAATCTGCTCATCGTCCCCTTCTCCTTCTCCGGTCAGGTTATCACCCATATGCTTTACGGATTCGCTTGCGTGCACCAGATTTCCATAGAAAATAAATTCTTTGTCCGTCGGGCATTTTCCGTTTGCACCGCACAAAAATGCGGAAGCGTCCAGGTCAAAATCAGTTCCGGAATCAAATGCATTCACATCCCATCCAAGGCCGACATATATATTTTTTAGTCCCGGATTCCCTTTTGTTAAATCTACTTTCTGTCCTTTTGTCAAATTAATTGGCATGTTTCTTTCCTCCTTAAATTATGATTATACTTTTTAAAACAATATATTAAAACAATATAAAAAACTTTTCTATAAATAATGAAGTATCGAAGCTAATTCGTCTTTGCGGGCATATGGTATTTTTGGTTAAATTCCTGCTTGATGGTTTCGAGCCGAGCCTGGTCTTCCAACCTCTTTTTCCTCGCATTTTCCTGAATCTGCCTGGTTTCGTCAATTCCGTTTACAATCGTCCTCCAGGTTGTTTCCAGCGTTTCGATCTTAATGGAACTTCCCGACGCAAGCCGGGCGGTCATCTTTGACTGCTCTACCGTATTGCGGGCATTTTTTATAAGCATCTCGTTTGTCTTTTCGTCCAGAGCCGACATCGCTTCGGCCTGAATTTTCTGTCTTTTTAGCATAATAGCCTGTGCCAGCGCCTGTTTAAATACCGGAAGTGTAATAATAAATGCAGAATTAATTTTTCTGACAAGATTCATATTACTGAATTCCATTGTTTTGATCATTGGGATCGACTGCATCGCTACGTTTTCCGCCGTACGAAGATCCTGCGTTCTCTGCTCTAACATCATTAACGCCTGATTGAGTGTCGTCAGTTCAAACTGGATGGAATCATCTCCGGTAGCTTCCATATCCGTCTGACGCTTTGCCATATATTCTTCGATTTCCCGGCAGCCCTGTTCTCCGGCCAGAATATATTTGACCAGTTCATGATAATAATTGACGTTAGCCTCAAACATCGTATTTAATTTGCGGTTTGACTGTTTGATCTCCGATTCATATTGCTTGAGCTGAACGTAGATTTTATCCACTTCTCCGCCCATCGTATGGTATTTATCGAGAATTTTCTCCAACTGTTTGCGCAAATTCCCAAATAGTTTCCCAAATACCCCCGGCTTATCCTTTATTTCCTCAATGTCAAACTTATCCATGATCCGTGCCAGCGTTTTCAGCATTTCGCTGGAATCGTCCAACTGCGACATATTCATGCTGTTTAATACCACATCGGACGCTTTGGAAATTTCCTCTGCAACTTCTGCGCCGAACGATACGATCGTATCCAGATTATTAATTTCAATCTGGCTCACAATAGCGTCTACTTCCGCAGAATTTACCAGTTCCGAATTCATTTGCTGCCGGTCAGCCACAATATCGTACTCTTCCACTACCTCTATTTCGTTTTTTGGTTCCGGAACAGGCGTTACGGTTGGCTGTGCTGCTGTTTTACTGAAATCAAGACCCATACTCATGTACCTCTCTTAAAAATTTTATCACGCCAGAATTTTGGTCGTGCACTGGATGAAATACTTGTCAGATCCGGTACTGCCATATCATACAAATACTCTCCGGCCTGATGTTCTTCCATAAGCTTCTGATTAAAATATTTTTCTATACACTGATACCCTGTCGGGACAAAAAATACAATATCAAACCCGACCAAGTTTAAAAAAGCTGTCAGAATCGCATCTTCCAAAGAAAAAAGCTTCTCTCCGCTATTGATGAAAATCAGCTTGGGATTTTTCTTTGTAAAATCAAATTTCTGTATCATCCTTACAATTTCTTTCGGCAGGTTTAAAACCGTAGCGATAACGGTATATTCCGTACCGTTTTCAAACGTTCCCCGGATCAGTTTCTGACCGATCAGTATTTCCAGCTTATTTAATATATGCTCCTGCACTTCCTCACGCAAAAAACCGTACGGATAATCCGGATGTTCCTTTATTTTCTGTTTCAGCAGACGGTGGTTTTTATAAAAGGCGACGGCTGCTGACCGCATCGGATTCGGCGCCATCTGTTCGATAAACGGAGCCTTTTTTATCACAAAAGTATCTCCCGTCACAAGTTCTTTCACTGACTGCCAGTACTGATGCGCATCGCCGTCTTTGACTCCGGATACTTTGGCGCAGATCACAGGAATATTGACGACGTCGTCCGTAATACTGAAATTCGGCCTGTATTTGACTTCTTCGTTCCAGAGAAGCCTGATCTCCTCGTACATCGTCTGCAAATTCAGTGCGTTTGCTTTCTGATACTGCTGATCCCGATACAGACCCGAATCCTGATACATGACCGTATCCAGTTCCCGTTCGGCATGATAAGCCGCAGTCCCCATCCTGACCTCGGAATTTTCTTTGGGAAACTTTGTAATATTCAAAGAATCCGTATGGTTCTCTTCATACAACAAGCTGTCTTCCACGCAGCATTTCATATTCAAATCCGGATTTAATATCAACACATCTATCGGCAATCTCGCTAAAATTTTGAGAAAAAGAGCTTCATTTTGGTTATTGCATCCTCCCATATGGATGAAGCAGGCGACCTCCGGCATCTTCCAGTTTGAAAACAAAGCTTCCTGATACCGTTTCAGCCAGCATATGGCATATACGGCTTTACTTGTCAGCTTATTCAAATTCATATCCGGCTGCCCGGATAGCTGGAGCATGACATCCAAAAACGCTTTCGTCGCTAACTTTTGCAATTCCGAATTGGCTGTAAAACGGATATTTGCAGCAAGGCCGGAAAGCATTTGCTCCTGATTCGCGTAGTTTCCTCTCCGAACTCCCGCAATTTCCTCATTATCCGGAGGCTGTATCTGATTCTCTACGATTACCACCCGGCGTTTACCGTTTCTTAATTCCAGATATAACTGGTACAATTCATTTACATAAGTCAGTTTATCCTCTACGCCGTTCACACGGCAAAAACAATTGTAGAAAAACCTGGCATCCGTTCCCCGCACGGTAATTTCCTGCCGCACATCTTCCAATACCTTTCCCGTAATCCAGGCATTGGTACAGTTTGAAACTTCCGGCCTTGTCCCATACAACCGTTCCCTTTTATATTCTTCCTTGATCTGGTTCCGGATCCAAGCCAGGCTAAATTCCGGCGGAAAGGGTTTTTCTCCCGGCAGATGCAGATCGTAAGACAAAGAGGATTCCGGATCCAGCGCCAAATATGCCTGATCCCCATGATATTGTAAAAGAACGACATCGCATCCTGCCCTGGATAATACCGTAATTAATAATAATTCGTAATTTCCGATTTCTCCTTCATACAATATTTTAGGAACCTTGTTTTCTCCGAGCCGGCTTACAACCTGTTCAAATCTGTAATACAGCCAGCACATAAACTTAATATATGCGTTTTTCAGCATATTTTCATTCTTTCCGGCTTTCCTTAAATCATCCAATGTATCATACATGGCGTTCGCCACACTGTTTCTCTGATACTCCGTCATACGCGGCAGCCATTTTTTCAAACTGGATATCAAAAATCCCGGACTCATCTGAAAATCCATCCCCATGATTTCTTCATAATAAGACAGATTATTCCCGTCCGGATTGGGTATCTTTTTCTCGATCACTACGCCTGTTGTCCGGGCCGCTTCATAGTATTTCTTTATGAACTCCCCGATCTCGTCCGTATACGCATTAATCCTGTAAAAAAACACTCCTTTTTCCGTTCTGCTGTTTAAATCCGTAAAGAAATCATTCAATTGCGTAATTTTCCGATGTTTCAACATTTCTTTCATCCGCCTTTATCTGATTACACGCTTTAAAGTGTACCACTTTTTTGTATCTTTTTCAAGCTGTCTGAAAGCAACTGGCCGCATGCTTCCGGAGGTTTCAGAAGCACCAGGGCTGGACATATTTTTTCTTCTGTCTGGACCCGGAAAAAGTTTCTTTTATAAACTTGCCCTGGCAGATTGCACAAAATATTTTGTCTTGCCTGTTTCGTTAAATGGATTTTCTAACCGTCCTGACATATTTGTTATGATTCACGCAACCCGCCCTTGATTCGCCATCCAGGCTCAGCAAGGGCTTTTGGGGACATCCCTGTCCCCAAATTGCTGTCTTTGTACAGGACCGTAAGAAAATCTCATTTTCCTGCACAAAGGCAATTCCTAAATTTTTTGTGCAATCTGCCTACCTTATTTTATTATGAAACCTTTTGCCCTGAAGCCAGGCAGAAGAAAAATCTGTTCCGTTCTGCTGCTTCTCAAACTCCGGAAACAGTGCGGCTGCGAATAAAATAATGCCAATCCGTTAACGAAATCCCCTCGTAAACATAAGGATCTGATCGTAAGGCACTGCCAGATTAATATTCTGCGCATCATCAAACCCTGCCGTACTGATCCCTATCACTTCCCCATACATATTCAGTACCGCCCCGCCGGAACTGCCGTGCGAAATCGGAGCCGTAAACTGAATCATATCTACTCTGTCTATCGTCCGGAATCCCGAAATAATTCCGTCCGAAACCGAATTAAACAGACCGAGAGGACTTCCGATCGCTACTACTTTCTGTCCTCTGACAAGCGGATTTCTGCCGTCAAACACAGGAAGCGGCAACAATTTTCTGTCGATCCGGATCACTGCCAGATCCAAAACCGGATTATATTTTATAATTTCATCAGTCGGATATACTTTTTCTTCTTCCTCAATGCGGACGGAAAAATATCTTCCGTCACGAATCACATGATTATTAGTCAGCACATAGCCGTCTTTTCCAATCATAATTCCCGAACCGGAACCGATCACTTTTCCGTCTTTTCCGTGAATAGCGACCATGACAACGGAAGAAGCCAGCCTCGCAAGTTCCTCAAAGGACTTTTCCCTTCTTTCCGTGCCGCTATGTATTCCGGATATGGATGAAGAAATATTTTCCGTGCCGGAAACAGCGCTTCCCGACATACTGCAGGCTACAGGCCGGTTCTCCCGCGGCGGTATCTTTACCGTATTCCGTGCGTTCCGGTCGCTTTCCCGCGGCGGTATCTTTACCGTATTCTGTCCGCTCTCTCTCGGCAGTACTTTCGCTGTATTTCGTCTGTTCTCCCGCGGCGGTATCTTCACTGTGTTCCGCACGCTCTCCCGCGGCGGTATCTTCACCGTGTTCCGCCTGTTTTCCTCTGCCTCTCCTGGCTGGCGTGCCGCAGGCCGCGCGGTTGGCTCCGGCAAGTCCCATGCCCCAAACTCTCCTGTTTTTACGGCTTTTGACAACCCGGCAAGTCCTCCCAGCAGGACAATATCTGCTTTCATCTGCAAAAGAAGCACGTCCGCTCCGATCAGCGTCAGAAAATAGAAAAACAGATATTCCTGTTCTTTTGCGATATTTTCGGCAATAATTTTTATACAGGAACGAGAATCCCATTTTTCTTTCATCTGGCCAAAAATACGGTCAACCCACCATGCAATTTTTACAACCAGGTTCTTTTTGATAGAATCGCTGATTCCTTTTTTGCATGCTGCATATTTTTCACAGACAGTTTCAGCTGCCTTTCCGAATAACGCTTGAAATTCCATGTTTCTTTCGGTGAAACGCGTAACCAATTTTACTTTGCCGCAGGATATCCAATTCTCATGGCACTGTAAATAATAATCCTGCTCTTCCCTTTCTATATAAGAGGGCAATTCCGTAACCCTGCGGTAAAACAGCTTTCCGTTTCCCATAGCTTCAAAAAGTATCCGCTCCGCGTCCGCCACTTCTTTTTGCAGCGACGGAAACCCTCCCAGCAAACGCAGAAAATATACGTCCCTGCATTTACCGTTGCATCCGCCTCTGATCTTTGCAAATTCAGTTATCGAAGTAATATCCATAATATTATATCTGTATACCATATCCATTCCAACACCACCTGATAATTAATTTTATCACAGGAATATATTTTTTTCTATGATTTGTTTACGGTAACTTTCATAATTTTTCCGGCTTGTTACAATTCACTCGTCAGCCAATATGGAGATAATCACATGCTTGCATGATGATTTCTCCATTTGTGCTGACGGGGGAACGCCGGTTTATGAGCAAAGTTAGATGCGAAGCAGCGAGAAAGCGCTGGAATCGCCTTTGCGAATGGCGTGGGAGTGAACTGTAACTCCAGCTTTCTTAAACCATTTAACGGAACTATTGGGACTGCCGGTACGCCGCTTTTTTCCGCTTACAGTGGCTTCCCCACCCCATGAAAAGTAACCATCTGTTTGCGCTTTTTTGCAGTTTAAAAATTTTTCTTGTTTTATCGGAAAACCTATGCTAGAATTCTCTCAAAGCATATTTTCTCTTTGTCTGGGCAATTTCAGGTATTCTAATCCAAATCACAGGAAGCTCTCTTATATTTTTCATATTCTATGCTTCCTGCTTTTTCAGAAAATCCATGCTTTTTATTTCACAGTTTACAAAAAAGCAGGAGGTTCTGGAAACCCTGCCGTTAAATGAAGCCGTAGGGTCAGCGGTGGAGGAATGTATCCAATCCGGAGTGCTGCGGGACCCTCGCGGCATTCGTCAAATATCCATGCAAGCATTTCTATTTTCCTCATTGCTCGCGGGAATAAAGCGGAGGTGATCAGTATGTGTATTTTTGAATATAATGAAGAACTGCATATTAAGAACGAATGTAAAATTGCCATGGAAGCCGTGATAGAAAAAGGGTTTGCTCAGGGACAGGAGCCGGGACGGGAACAGGGGCAACAAAAAACCCTGACCGAATTAATCTGCAAAAAAATGAAGAAAAACAAATCAATAGAAGTCACTGCCGGGGATCTGGAAACGGACATGGACAATATTCGGAACATCTGGCAGATTGCCAGCCGGTTTGCTCCTGACTTTGATGCAGATCAGGTGTTTGCAGCAGTATTGGAAAAAAATGTACCCCGGCAGGAACTATTCGATCAAAAAAAGAAAAAACTCCATTGATTTTTTCGCTGTATTGTCCTAAAATATTCTTCATAAAAACACCTCTTTTGTCAATGATAGCCTGGGGAAGAACATTTATCAGAAAGGCAGGAATCAACTGTGAAAGATTCACCACTTTATTATAGTATTGGGGCTCTTTTGTACTGCCCTGCAAATAATAAATCCATTGCCGGTTCGATTATAAACAACAGATTCGGCAGCCGCTTTTCACTGGCTTTATGCCTGGAAGACACCATAAACGATAACTTTGTCCTGCAGGCCGAGCAAATACTCTTTTCCAGCCTGCAGAAAATCCGCCATGCTTTATCAGAAACCAGTTTCTACCTGCCAAAAATATTTATTCGCATTCGGAATAAGGAACAAATGCAGCGTTTGTACAGCATGTCCGGAGAACTGTCTTCCCTTATAACCGGGTTTATCATACCGAAATTTTCTCTTGAAAATGCAGACGATTTCATACAGACCATATTGGAAATCAACGAAACTGCCCGGCGTCCGGTATATATGATGCCGATTTATGAAAGTCCTTCTATCATTGATTTAAGGAAACGCTATGATATTTTATATGGATTAAAAGAAAAATTAGATTCCATACGGGAACTGATCTTAAATATCCGCGTAGGCGGAAACGACCTCTGCCACGTATTCGGCTACCGGCGGCACGCGGACGAATCCATACATAAAATACCTCCGATCGCTCAGATTTTTTCTGATATAAATACCGTTTACGGATTGGACTACGTAATATCCGGGCCGGTCTGGGAATATTTCAACGGGCCAAACTGGGAACAGGGACTCCGAAATGAAATTTCGGAGGACATACTATGCGGATTTACAGGAAAAACCGTGATTCATCCACGGCAGATTCCCATCGTTAACGAATCGTACTCCATCACTGCCGCCGACTTCGAATCCGCAAAGGCGATCCTGAACTGGAAGAAAGAAACGCCTTCTTTCGTATCTTCCGATCCCGGAAAAGAACGGATGAACGAATATAAAACGCATACAAACTGGGCCAGGAAAATACTGTTTCTGGCAGACTGTTACGGTATCAGACAAGAAAAACCCTAAAGAATAACTTCAATAAACTCCTGGCGGAGGAAATGTTATGCATCCGCCAGTTTTTTTATGATTCCGCAGCATTTATAGTGCGACAGCGCACCGTATTCAACCGGAACTTCCTTTTCCTTTGCGAGCCTGACAATGTGCGCCAGTTCATCATGTCCCTTATATTTTGCGTCAATCAATACTTTCCACGGCACCCGCCTTAACAAAACCCGCGTCGTTTCCCCGATTCCCGGTTTGATCAGGTTAATATCGGCAATACTGTACCGTTCCGCCAGTTTTTGCACTTCTTTTGCTCCCTGTCCGGTAATTCTGTTTTTCGTCTTGCTGTTCTGTATGGTAAAATGCTTTTCAATCGCTTCGATAAACGGGTACGACAGGTCGGCATCCGCCAGCTCCCCGTAATACACCGCGCCGTGATAATCCTTTGGCCCGATAATATCCTCCCGCAGGAATGTCCGGCTGACCAGCCCGGATACCGTACAATTTAAACAGGAACTGGGAATCAGGATGTCTTCATGCGTCCCGCACAGTTCCGTTACGTTTGCCGGATCTGCCGCAACCGCAATCTCCGGTGAAACCCCGTCATAATCCGCAATTTCTTTCTGAAGTTCTTTTAAAATCGCTCCTTTTCCGATCCATCCGTCCACAAAAAGCAGCCGTTCCGGCTGATACTGCGACAGCAAAAATTTCATCGCGTTTTTATCAATCCCTCTTCCGCGGATAATGGAAATCGCATAATGCGGCGTATCCAACCTGTATTTCAGTTTCAAATACCGCTTTAACAATATTCCGATCGGAATACCGGCACGCGCCAAAGATACGAGAACAATATCTTTTCCTCTTTTTTCCATAATCCGGTCTGCCAGGCAGCCGATCGCATTGGCCGTTGCGCCCGCATAATTTTTCAGGGCTTCCTCATAAATTTCCATATATTTTTCCGTCGGTACATACTCGATCGGCAGCATTTCACAATAATGCTTTCCGGCCTGAATCAGTTTTTCCCGTTCGATAGTCGGCTGCGGTTCTACAAGGCCGGTAATATCCTTTAATAACAATATAACATCGCTTTCCCGATATGACGTCTTCATTCCAATTCCCACCTTACTATATAAACCGAATCGTTCCCGCACATGGATAACGCCTGCAGCAGGGAATGTAATCCTTTTGTTTCTGTCTTTGGCGCGTCCGTAATAAGAAAAACAAGGTTATATTTTTTTATATCATACAGAAAATTCTTCCTGCCCTTATCATACAGGCTTTTGATCTCATATCGCGTATGAAGCGGGTAATCCTCCTCCTGGCTCACGAGGATCGGACTTCTCGTTGTAGAATGGCACCGGACATTCTCCGCTTTTTTTTCCATATACTGAGCGATCCGAAGCGCCGGATACATAAACTCTTCCGTCCCGAGCACGAGTATATCCCGTACGCCGCAGAACGAAACTTTCGATAAGATCTCTTTCCACACCTTTTCTATCTCACCGTCATACTGCACCATCCCTGTAAGACGCCTGGCATCTACATGGCAGCGTACCGCAAATTCTCTTACCGTACTGCCGAAATCACAGGCCGGCTTTTCGGAATCACAGCAAATATAATTCCCGTTTCCTTCGAAACGTTCCGCCGCGGCAGGATAGGCCGTATGATCGGTTTTAACAAGATAATGCAGGCCGATCCCTCTTTTTGCGTAATTTGTAAGCGCTGCCCCGTCCATACCGTTTAACAGGGAAGCAACGGCATATTTTTTTATCATCGGATACCCGGCATTTAAAATATCGACAATATTTAAAATCGTCTTTCCGGTCGTCACTTCATCCTCCACAAAAACGATCCGGTCCACGTCTTTACAAATCCGGTCCATATCTTCTCTGACCAGTTTCTGTTCCGTTGCATGGCTGTGTTCTTCCGAAAAAAACAGGTAATGCACTCCGTCCAGAATTTCCCTTGTCGTCTGTATATAAGGTGCCTGGCACCGATGGGCAACGGCCGCACCAATGGCGGTCGCCGTTTCTGCAAATCCGACAAACAGCAGCTTTTCCTCCGCGTAATGAGCCGA
The DNA here is from genome assembly GCA_022796875.1 of Eubacterium sp. Lineage (GTDB taxonomy): Bacteria > Bacillota > Clostridia > Lachnospirales > Lachnospiraceae > JAAWJJ01. The sequence continues at coordinate 22,771 of JAAWJJ010000006.1, forward strand.
AACCAGATCCGCAAGTTTATAAAACATCGAAAAGGCCTTTGAGGCGCGCACCGGGATATGCTTTCCCTGCAGCCGGTTTACCACAAGATAATTTCGTTTTTTATTATTTTCCCTTTTTGCAATCCTAACCAGTTCTTTTTCTGTATACATTCCTCTATTCCTGTTTTAATTAATAAAAAAATTCTGTTTCCCAAAAACACTATTTTCCGTTTCCCAAAAACACTTTCTGATTTACAGGAAAAAAGGAGTTCCTTCCCTGGAACTCCCCTCCTGTCCTCTTGTTGTTAAATACCTTTACTGTATAACGAGCCAACCAAATCCGCGGAAGAATATGCTCCATGGCTTGAATACATTCCGCCGCTGTTTAATGCACTTACCGAATAATTCATAATATTGGAACTGTGCGCGGAAACTCTCGCCGCATAAGAACCGTTCCCCTGGAATAAATACTGCGCTTTTGACATATCCGCGTCTTTAAACGCCGATTCGTTAATGGTTAGCTGATAATCCGAGCCAACCGTAATTCCCAGTTCCGCCAATCTCTTTTCATTGGATGCCGTCGTATTGATCATACTGATCGTAGAACGTTTCACACTGGAATTATCTACTTTATCCGCCTGTTCGATTACGGCATTGTAGCTGTCCACAAATGCTTTCACACCCTTATAGATCGCGTCTGCATCGTATTCCTGTTTGACCGTCCCGTCGTCCTGTTTGACTTCTTTCGTCTTAAACAGCGACTTGCTGCCGGTACGCATCAGGTCGTATGTTTTGCTCTTCAAATCAGACGCCGTCGTATTCATCTTTTTGATCGACGTCCTGTTTGCAACGGCCTCTTTGTTATTGTTGCTAATTTTTGCTCTTGTTGCGCTTGTCTTGGAGCCGTCGCTGTCCTGCGAATAATAAGCTTTTAGCAGCTTATAATACGAACCGTTTCGGATGCTGGAATAGTCTGACAAAAAACTGGCATCCATTCCGACGCTGTTGGAAGAAGAACCTCCCAAACCTCCAAATAATGTACTTAATGAAGAAACTGTTAATGACATACTATCACTCCTTTGATCCCTGTCGCTTATTTTTGGTTATACCATACTATTGATTATTGTACCACATCTTCTATCTGCCAGTCTATGCCAGTTACGCCATTTTGCTCCAAAAATTCATTTGCCTGGCTGAAATGCCGGCATCCGAAAAATCCCCGGAATGCCGAAAGCGGACTCGGATGCGGTGCCTTTAAAATCAGGTGTTTCGGATTGGTCAGCATCGGAATCTTGCTTTGCGCCGGCTTCCCCCATAACATATATACGACCGGTTCATCTTTTTGATTCACGGCCTCTAAAATGGCGTCGGTAAACTGCTCCCAGCCTCTGCCGCGATGCGAATTTGCCTGATGGGCACGGACGGTCAATACCGTATTTAAGAGCAGCACGCCCTGTTTCGCCCACTTCTCCAGATAGCCGTTGTTCGGAATTCTGCACCCAAGGTCGTCCTGCAGTTCTTTATAAATATTCTGAAGCGACGGCGGTATTTCTTTCTGGGACGGCAAAACCGAAAAACACAACCCATGCGCCTGGTTGACCTCATGATAGGGATCCTGCCCCAATATCACGACTTTCACATCTTTTAACGGCGTCAGATGCAAAGCATTGAAAATATCATCCGCCGGCGGATAGATCACTTTTGAGTTATATTCCTGCCTTACAAACTGATACAATTCTCTGTAATACGGCTTTTTAAATTCGGCATCCATCGCCGGAAGCCAGTCGTTGCTTATCATTGCCATACTTTATCCCTGCTTTCTCACGGAAATCCCGCGGCCTGCCAGATATTCTTTCAATTCCGCAATTTCCAGTTCTTTATAGTGGAACAAAGACGCCGCCAGCGCGGCATCCGCTTTCCCCTCACTCAATGCATCGTAAAAATGTTCTTTCGTTCCGGCGCCCCCGGAAGCAATGACAGGAATGGATACATTTGCGGCGATCGTACGCGTCAGTTCAATATCGTAACCTGCTTTTGTTCCGTCGCAGTCCATACTCGTCAGCAAAATTTCTCCGGCTCCGAGCGCGTCTGCTTTACGCGCCCATTCTACCGCATCAATGCCGGTATCCAGCCGTCCGCCGTTCTTATAAATATTCCAGCCGCTGTGATCCGCGCGCCGTTTCGCATCAATCGCTACGACGACGCACTGGCTGCCAAATTTTTCGGCGGCCTCCGCAATCAGTCCCGGATTCCGGATGGCGGCGGAATTGATCGATACTTTGTCTGCTCCCTGCCGCAAGATTGCCTTAAAATCATCTACAGTACGGATACCGCCCCCTACCGTAAACGGGATAAACACCTTTTTTGCCACTTCGCGTACCATTTCGGTCACGGTTTTCCGATTGTCGCTCGAAGCCGTAATATCCAGAAAAACGAGTTCGTCCGCTCCCGCTTTATCATAAGCCGCCGCCGTTTCCACCGGATCCCCGGCATCCTGCAGATTCACAAAATTGATTCCTTTCACCACACGCCCGTTATTGACGTCCAGACATGGGATAATTCTCTTTGTAAACATTACCGGCTACCTCCTGTGACCGCAGCAAAATTTTGTAAAATACGAAGTCCCGTCCGCCCGCTTTTTTCCGGATGGAACTGACAGGCAAACAGATTTCCACATTCCACAGACGCGTCGATTTTCACTCCGTATTCCGCCCTTGCCGTCACGATCTGCTCTTTTGCTGCACGCAGATAGTAGGAATGTACAAAATATACATACGGTTCTTCCTGTTCCAAACCGGCAAACAGCCTGCCGTTATTTTTCAGTTCCAGGGAATTCCAGCCGATATGCGGAATCTTTAAATCTTCTGCTTTCGGAATACGTAAAACGTTTCCTTTCAGCAATCCCAGTCCTTCTACGCCGCTGCTCTCCTCACTGCTTTCAAACAACAGCTGCAGTCCCAGACAGATACCCAGAAACGGAACCTGCCTGGCAACGGTTTCTTCGATGACTTTATCCAGTTCAAATTTCTGAAGCTGTTCCATTGCTACACTGAATGCGCCGACTCCCGGCAAAACAACATGGTCCGCGTTTCGGATCTCCCTGTGGTCCCTGGTAATGAGCGCTTCCTCGCCGATATATTGCAATGCCTTTTCCACACTTTTTAAATTTCCAGCGTCATAATCAATAATTGCGATCATACATTACTCTCCCAAACCAAGGCCGGCAACAATTTTGTATACCTGATTCGTATACTCCGTCTTATCCTGAATCGAATACAGATTCTTCGCGTCATCCACAGACATCAAAAACGTATCTTTCAGACGCTGTTCTATTTCCTGCCTGATTTCCGAATATTGCGGCTCCAGGCCGTAAGAGGCCGCCTCATCCACATATTTTTCGTACCTCTGTACTCCTCGCACAAGCGCATCCAGAGCGTTTTCGTGCATTCCAACCTGCTCAAAATAGTAAAACGCATCTCTTTGCTGGCTGATAAAAGCCATCAAGCGGATTTTATCGTATAATTCCTGATTTTTATCCGTAATCGTATAGCCTTCAATCGTTTCATATGCCAACGTGTAGTCGCCTTTGCTGAAATAATTTTCCGCGTCTTTCTCAATTCTTGTATTTCCCTGCAAATTTGTAAACATAAAAATCAGTACAAAAATGGAAGCTCCCAGTACCAGGCTGACTATCAGCGGCCCTTTCGGAACAGGCGGCATTTTTTCTTTCGGTTTTTTCTCTTTTTTCGGTTTCGGAGGCTTTTTCGCTTTCTCTTTTTTCGGCTTCTTTGGCTCTTTTCCCTTTTTCTCTTTCTTTTCTTTCTTCTCTTTTTTCTGGCGGCCTTTTTTTCCTTTCTCCTGCGTCTTATTTTCCCCCTCCAGCTCACGCAGTATTTCCAGATTTTCTTCCGAAATATTCTCTAAAGCCTGGGTTTCCGGAACTGCGATCTGTTCTTCTTCCTCGTCGTCATCTGATCCGCCCAGCGCGTTCAAAAGCTTCTGGAAAAACCCTTTTAATCCGCCGGCGTTTTCGCCGTCTTTTTCTTTTTTCTTACTATTCTTTTTTTCATTTTTATTTTCCGGTTCTGCCTTTTGGGCGCCGGAAGTATCAATTTCTTTCTGCAGCATTTCGGATAAACTCTCCGACGGCTGTTCCTCTATTCCGGAATCGTTTAAAATACCGCCGATGTCTATATTATCCTCATCCGCTTTTAACAGATCGTTCAATTCCCCCAGATTCTCGTCGTCAGACGACAGGCTGGACAACAAATCCATTAATTCCGGCTCCGGACCATCTCCGCTGCTTTCGCTGCTGCCATCCCCGACAACTTCCGGCATAACAATGCCGTCCGGTAGTTCGATCCCGTCCGGTTCCTGTCCTTTCTCCTGCGGCTGAGTTTCCGGAACGGAAACCTGTGCCGGAGCAGAAGTTTGTGCCGGTTCCGGCACAGACGGCGTTGGCACCTCCTGCCGTTTCGGCGGTTCCTGTGCATTTACAATCTGATTCAGCCTGTCAAAAAAGCCCTGCTCTTCCTCCGGATTTTTGTTGACGCTGTCAGGCGCATATTCCTTGTTTTTATGATCCGGAAACAGCTCCTTATCGTTCAGAAGTTCTTTCTCAAACTCCCGGATAAATTCGTCGTCATCCCCCGGCGACGACTTTCCCAGCATCTGGCCGATCTCTGAATCAAACTCGGCAAAATCATCCATTTCCCTGGAAATCAGTTCCTGGCTGATATCCGATTTTTTATTCAATTCCTGCTTATAACTCGTAACAGACCTTAACAGGCTGTCGAGATAATCCTCATTCTGACTCATACAGCCACCTCCCGTCTTTCTTTTTTCATAAACAGCCTATAAAGGAAACATTTTTCTGTAAATTAACAAAAAAGCGGGGCGTGACAAGTCAATATCACGCCTCATATTATATGTAACCTTACTTGCACCAGAATAAATATCCATACCTTTCCCGTTCCCGATAACGTCCTTATTCTTCATTCTGAACGCCGATCAGACGATCTATTGTCTGTACCAGTTCGCCGATTTCCGGTTTGGAAAGCTGCGCATTTGCTCCCAGCTGCTCTCCTTTTCTCCTCATTTCGTCATTGACCAGAGATGAGAAGATAATGAGCGGAATATCCCTTAACTGCTCATCCGACTTACACAGTTTTGTAAGACGATGGCCGTCCATAAGCGGCATCTCAATATCAGTAACGATACATTTCACATCATCGACAACGGTTCCCTTATCCCTGAGTTCTACCAGTTTATCCCACGCTTCCTGCCCGTTTGTCGTAACGATCAGGTTTGAATAACCGGCTTTTTGCAGGCAATCTGTAATCAGTTTGCTTAACAACTGCGAATCTTCGGAAATCAGAACCGGAAGATCACACCTGTGCCTTTCGCCCAGTTTATCAATATCAGATAATTTCAGTCCGGTTTCCGGGCTGATATCCGTAACGATCTTTTCAAAGTCAAGAATCACGATCAGTTTTTTCTCCAGTTTTACCACACCAGTGGAAATCCCACGATCCTCAATATTTACAGAGGAATCCGGCTTTATAATCTCCGTCCAGGAAAATCTGTGAATGCCGATCACCTGATCTACATGGAATGCAATATTAAGCTGGTTAAAATTAGTAATGATAAACAGGCCCCCTGCTTCTCCAGTATCCAATCCCAGACATTTTCTCAGATCATATACTGTTATCATAATATCGCGCGGCATGAAAATTCCTTCAATACATTCATGGGTATTCGGAATCGGCGTCACCGGCTGATACGATAAAATTTCCCGAATCTTGGCAACATTAATCCCGTAATGATTGTCCCCTAACGTAAATTCAAGTATTTCCAGTTCGTTTGTGCCGTTCTCCAACAGAATATTTGTATCCATTTATTTTTCCTCCCAATCCTTATTTTCATTATATCGACATTACAATAACTTTATTTTAGAATTTTGCCCGTTTATTGCAGCATCCATAATCAACGAAGAAATGTCTTCCTCCAGTTCCGCATCCACTTCAAACACCAGCCGGGCCTTCATACTCTCTCCCGGTGCAAAGCTTTTTTCCACGGTATTAAAATCATCCATTAACAACGTCACCTGTGCCGTTGCACGCGCGGAATCGTTTATACTGATATGAAAACGCGGCTCCGTGCTCAGAATATCGACCGGCACCGTATCGGCAGATGTATTTTCCAGCTGAAGCGACAACACTACAAATTTTTTCCCGTCCGTAGCGTCCAGCGAAAAATAAGTGCTTTCCGATACGTTGTCTGTCATTTCATAACCGGTATATTCCACTGTCAGGCCAGATATTCCTACTGCGTCGCTTAAAGATACGTAAGAAACCTGCTCTTCCTCCGGTTTGGAATCCGTATTTTTATTATCGGCATCTTCGCGTTCCGTATCTTCCGGCTCTTCGGTATCTTCCGGTTTATTAGCATCTCCGGATCCGTTCTCTGCATTTCCGCCATTTTCTTCGGAAGTATCACTGCTTTTTTCCTCATCCCGGGCAGACATATCGTCCGCATCCCCGCCGTCTTCCTGCGCCACGTTCTCTTCCTGATCCGGAATCCCGAGGCCCGGCGTTTCCACTCTGTTGTATTTGGAAACAATATGTGCGGAATACAACGCAATCGTATGCGCTTCCTGTTCTGTCAGAGCCACCGTCTTGGAACAGCCTCCGCAAAACACCAAAACCGCTGCCATGACGGGTACCCAAAAAATCTTTCTTTTCATAGTTCTTCTCCTATCTGCGGATTATGCTATTATTCTATCATTCTTTCCCAAAGTCGGCAACTAAATTTCCACGCCAAATTGCAAAAATATTTGTGATCTAATATCCTTATGCCGATTTTAGACGTAATTTTTCTTATGCTGGCAAAAATTACCGGAAAATTCTAATATTTTTTCACGGTATTGTCTTTATCCAGTTCGATCCAGAACTCCACTCCGTCTTCCTGATTGACTACACCGTAGTTACGTCCATGCCGTTCCATGATCGCCTTGACAATCGACAATCCAATCCCGTTTCCGCCATATTCACGCGTACGGGCTTTGTCAACTTTATAAAACTTAATCCAGATTTTATCCAGATCTTCTTCCGGAATGTGTTTTCCGGTATTAAACACACTCATACGCAGCAGGCTGCTTTCGTCCCGGAAAGATACGACGATCTTTTTCTCCCCGGCCGCATGATGGATCGCATTGCTCAGATAATTAACGACCACTTCTTCTATTTTAAACTCATCCGCCCATACGTATGACGGTTCCTTCTCATCAAAAGAGAGTGATATTCCGTTCTGCAACGCCAGCAGTTTCGAAGAAGCGATCACGCCGTTTACCATTTCCGTCAGGTCAAACCGTTCCATCTCCAGCACGTCGCTGCCAGATTCAAGCTGGTTTAATGTCAGCAGTTTTTTGACCATCTCATTCATCCGGTTTGTTTCATCCATAATGACGGAACAGTAAAAATTCCTGCTTTCCTCATCGTCGTTCAGGCATTCTTTTAAACCCTCTGCATATCCCTGAACAAGAGCAATCGGCGTCTTTAATTCATGCGACACATTAGAAAGAAATTCTTTTCGCATCTCGTCAATTTCCGTTTTCAGCTCCAGATCCTTTTGCAGTTCCAGATTCGCAGTTTTTAATTCCGATATCGTTTCTTCCAGATTCTCCGACATCTTATTCATATGCTCGCCGAGAATATCAATTTCGTTTTTTGTTTTTCCGTTGCTTTTGTATTTTGCATCAAAATCAAGCTCTGACATCCGCCTGGAAAGATCCGTCAGTTCCAGAACCGGTTTTGTGATCCTCCTCGTAGAAAATATGACCAGCAACATTCCCCCGATCATGGAAATAATTCCCACATACACCAGGAAACGATTCGCAATCAGTACGCTTTCTTTGATACTCTCCAACGGAGTACGCATCAAAATCTGCGTTCCGTCGTCCAGATTTCCCCACAACGCCAGATATTCTTCCTGGAGCCGGCTGTCGCGCGCCCTCTGTATCACATAAGAATCCGTAGAAGTAATCACTTCCGTTTCAGAAGCATGAACACCAAATATAATTTCAAAAAACTGTGTCCTGATCTGGTCTGCATTGCTGGCCGAGGCACGGAGCACGGTTCCGTCCGAACTGATAATAATGATAATCAGATTTCCGTTTGCACAGATTGATTCAAACGTAATATCAAAATCATCCGTATATAAATTCCCGTCCACGGCAGCTTTATTGATTTTGTAAAAAGTATCCGACAACTGTTTTTTCTTGTTGGAAAAATAAAAATTCGCCAGAAACATGGAATTAATAAGCAGGCACAGTAAAACTGTACCCGCCACTAACGAAAGAAATATTTTTGCGATCTGCCTGGCTAAAGATCTGTTTTTTACTTTTCCCATCGCTATGCATTCACCTCAAATTTGTATCCCATCCCCCAGACTGTTTTGATATAAGCGCCTTTTTCTCCCAATTTGCTCCGCAGTTTTTTGACATGGGTATCAATCGTGCGTGCGTCGCCGAAATAATCATAATTCCAGACGGAATTTAATATTTTTTCCCGGGATAATGCAATCCCTTTGTTTTCCACAAAATAGATAAGCAGTTCAAACTCTTTATAGCTTAACTCAATCCGTTCTTCTCCTATGCTGACTGTATGCGCGCTCTTATCTATGATAATACCGCCCGCTTCCAGCACTTCGCTGACCGTTTTACTGTTCGTACGGCGCAGTATCGCCTCCACTCTTGCCACAAGGATCTTCGGACTGAACGGTTTTGAAATATACTCGTCCACCCCCAGTTCAAATCCCTGCAACTCATCCGATTCTTCTCCCTTTGCCGTCAGCATGATGATCGGTACTTTGGAAGTTTCACGGATTTCCCTGCACACCTGATAACCGTTTCTTTTCGGCATCATAACGTCAAGAATAATCAGGTCGATATCCTGATATTTATAAAAACAATCTAACGTTTCTTCTCCGTCCGCGGCTTCAATCACTTCAAATCCGCTTCGGAAAAGAAAATCATGCACCAGTTTCCTCATCCGGCTCTCATCGTCTGCAACAAGTACTTTCATTTCACCATCACGCCGCCTTTCCTGACCATTCTTTCATGATTTATTTTTCCCGGTTCATTCCGTATTCTTTTTCATATTCGGCAACTGCTTTTTCTCTCTCGTCCAGCTCATGTTCCCATTGTTCATATCGGTTGATAATCTTGTTTTCATAGTTTAAGATCGTCACGTTTTCCCCCATGTAACTGATTACTATCATTGCCGCGATTGCCGCAGCCAGCATAAAATTAATAACAAGCGAAGCGATAAAACGCGCCCGGAATTCCGTGTTTTTTTTGGCTGCTTTTTTCCCGCTTCCTGTATTCCGTACAGTTTTATTTGTATTTTCTTTATTTGCGGTTTTCCCTTGCCTGACTTCTTCCGTTTCCTCAAAAGCAGGAAGTACCGTAATCGGCAGTATCTCGTTTTTCTTTATATAGGACATCATATTCAGTTCTTCCTGCAATTCATGCAGAAAAGCATATCCTACCGGCGTTTCGAACACCTTTTCCTGTACCATTTTATTATAGATCTGCAAAGCCTTTTCCGGATCGTCCAGATTGATCTTCTGACGGATATAACGGATTCCGTCCGCTTCTCTTCCTGCTTTTACTGCCTGTGATTCCTCTTCAAATACAAATCCGTTTATCTGTACCATAAGTTCCCTGCTTTCTCCGATTATTGATATGCCGCTTTAACGACTGTGAAAAAGCCAAACGTGTGCCTGGCGTTTTTTGAAAGTACGGCTTTTGCTCCGCATGCAAAAATAATAACCCAAACAATTGAATGCGTTTATTATAGCACCGCCTCAACATCATTTCAATATGTAATCACTATTTGCAAAAGTGGATTTCATCTTTTCCTGTGAAGCAGGAAATATTCGACAAACTGCGCTGCAGCGGACTTTAAGTTATCCCGTTTCCAAAACAGGCCGCTGTAAAAAACCGGCGCGTTCACAAGCGGAACCGTAACCAGGCCGTTTATATAATCCGTTGGCGCCAGATCCGACAATATCGTAATCCCGAATCCCGCTTTCACCATCATAAGAACCATGCCGACATGGTCGTAACATTCCGTTATTTTTGGTTCAAACCCGCAGCGGCGGCACCACTCTTTTGTCGTGTTATATTCGCTGGAATTGCTGTCCTTTCCCAGAAAAATAAAACTTTCACCGGAAAGTTCCGATAAATGCAATTCCAAACGTTTAGCCAGAGGATGATGTTCCTCCATGACAATCGCCAGATGGGATTCTTCAATGATGCAAAATTCCAGCTCCGGAAGCAGGTCTTCCATCGTAAAAAGTTTCAAACCCACGTCAATTTTCCCGGAAAGCAAGTCGTTTGTCAGGTCTGTCCTCTCGACATAAGAAGCCGTGCTTAACAGTACATTTTCATTTTGTTCCTGAAATCCGGAAAAGATATCTTTTAACTGATAAATTTCTTTATAGATCATATAACCGAAGTATAAAGGCGTCTGGTCAGCGCCTTTATACTGCCGGATGCGCTGCAGCATACCGTCTTCATCGGCAAATATGCGCGCACATTCTTTCCTTAAAGCCTTACCTGCCGGCGTCAGCATCAGTTTCCTCTTGCCGTGATAAAATAATTCGACTTCAAAAAACCATTCCAGTTCTTTCATGGCTTTACTCAGTGCCGGCTGGCTGACAAACAATTTTTCTGCCGCCCGGCTCATACTCCCCAATTGAGTAACGATATAAAAATAATACAATTTATTATAGTTCATTCGCCAGTCCTCATTTTATAACTTCAAGTTATATATACAACATATATTAAACTATTTTTCCTTTTTGTCAATCTATGTTAAATTTTAAATATAAATAAATGGTACCGTGTACCGGGGCATAAAAAATAAGGAGAAACCGTCTATGAAAAAATTTATGGAATACGATGTCGTCATCATGGGCAGCGGCGTGGCCGGAATGGGAGCTGCCTACAAACTGGCAAATGCCCAAAATTTAAAGGTTGCCGTTTTCGAAAAATATCCGGCACAAGGAGGTGCCGTATCCAACTGCCCTATGAGCTTTTGCTCCACTCCAGATACTCCGGAAGCACAGAAAAGCGCCTACGAGGTATTTGCCTGTTTTGCCAATTACAGTTCCAATATGGGACTGGCCAGCAAAATGTTAAAATACTCTTCTGAACTGCCGCGGATCATCTGCGACGAATTTAAAATCGAAACCGACATGGTCGTGAAGCGCGACCCGAAAGAATACGGAACCAGGCGCGGTTATACGGTAGGGCACGCCAACGGCCTGGACGTCGGGGACATCTACTTTTTAAAAGGACGCGGCCAGGGCCATGCGTTTGCGCTTCTGCTGCTGCGGATGCGGCTGATGCTGGAAAAGAAAGGCGTTTCTTTCTTCTTTCAGACACCGATTAAAAAAATTATCCGTGAAGAAAACGGCGGCAAAGTCACCGGCGCTATCGCTTACGACAAAGACGGAAACGAAATTGAGATCAAATGCAAGGCGCTGATCGTTGCTTCCGGCGGCATGACCGGGAATCTGGATCTTATGAAAAAGCTCGGAGTAGTCAAAACAAAATATGAAGAAGTTTATACCGACGGGTATCAGGTGAATATCACTTTTCCGGACAGCTGCCAGGACGGCGACGGGCATCTGGCCGTCTGGGAAATCGGCGGCAAAAAAACAAAGATTGCCCTGAGCGCGGATCCGCAGGTCCCGAATCCGGGCGTACGTATCGGGCCAAACACCCCATGGCTTGCCGCAAACCAGACAAAAATTGTTACGGAACAGCCTTATCTCCGTGTCAATGAATCCGGAAACCGTTTCATTAATGAAGAAATGTCCAACCAGCATACCGCCATATCAACCGCTATCATCCGTAACAACACAAATATGTGCTGCTTTTTGATTTTTGACGAAGATACGGCAAAATCTATGGCAGACCATGTAGAAGACGATTATGTGTATTTTATTTTCAAAGGGGTGACTATCCATGATCTCCGGCAGCAGATAGACGAAGCTATTGCCAAAGGGAACAAACATATGTGCCACTTTGATACGATTCATGAAGTCTGCGAATATATGGATATCGACGAAACCAACTTAAAACGGACGATTTCCCGATATAATAAAGCGAAAGAAATCGGTTACGATGAAGATTTCCATACCGATCCGAAATATATCAAACCGGTCCGCGAAGAATCCGGCCATATATACTGTTACCGTATTTTTGCCGGCGGTTACGATACGATGGGCGGACTTGCCATTGACGAAAACGCCAATATTTTAGACGAAAACAACCTTCCGATTGAGGGATTGTACGGCGGCGGCGATATCGTTGTCGGCAGCCTCTACGGAGATCCGTCCAATGCCGGCGGAAATGTACATGGCTCCATGCCGTCCGGCCTGCTTGCCGGTGACTCTGCCGCAGAATATATCAAAGGAGGATATCACGAATGAAAATAGAAATTTCCGATTACTGTATCCGCTGCGGAATCTGCGAAGACCTGTATCCTGATCTCTTCAAACGAAACTATGAAAAACACTGTATAGACATACTGGCAGACGAAGTTCCTCCGGAATTGGAAGACCGTGTTCGCAAAGCCGCTGACGACTGTGCCGTTGCCGCTATCAGAATACGGTAAGACATAAATAATCAAAAATACATAAAGGGCGAATCAATATATCTCCGGCTGCATATACTTATTCCACGAGGTATTGTACATGAAAGATTTAAAATCCTGCACAATTATTGGAATAGTCTTTGTCCTGATTACAGGAACGCTGGCACATTTTCTGTATAATTGGTCTGGCCAAAATTATGCAGCTGGTCTTTTTACGCCGATAAATGAATCCATATGGGAACATATGAAACTATTGTTTTTTCCGATGTTCCTATACTCTCTTTTCTTTATTTTGAAATTTCGAAAAAAATACTCCTGCATCACTTCTGCATTATGCTTTGGAATCCTGGCCGGCACGCTTTTGATTCCGCTTATTTACTATGCTTATACCTATGTTCTCGGCAGAAATTTTTTCATTGCAGATATCGGCATATTTCTTTTGAGTACTATCATTGCTTTTTGGCTTTCTTACAAACTCACTTTGTCCTGCAAACTGGAATCCTGTACTCTTTTTTTATGCATTTTAGTATGTCTGCTTTTTGCCTGCTTTTTAATATTCACCTATCATGCGCCGGATCTGGTCATTTTTCAAGATCCCACAGAATAAACCGTATCAGTGTATTGGCACAATGATGAAAAAAATTATATAAGTATTTTCACATTTTCTATTGACATTATATATATATCATGATGCATAATAAAACCATAGAAACAAAAAAAGCAACACCAGGATGATCTCTCGGAAATCTGATTGATCCTGTCGGCGAAACGCAGGCATTAAACTTTCGATTTAACTACTGGATATTTTCCAGGTTAAATAAATACAAAACATAATATACACCAGAAAGGAAGAAGTACGTATGAAAAAGAAAATTGTAACAATGATGTTAATGGGGATGATGGCATTTTCAATTACTGCCTGCGGCAGTTCCGGAGATTCCACTCCAACAGAAGCGCAACAGGAATCGACAAATGACGCTGCTCCCTCAGAAGCAAACAGCACTGAAAACAATACTGAACCTGCAGAAACGGCTGAACCCACCGAAACGGCTGAGCCTACCGAAACAGCCGAGCCTACCGAAACAGCTGAACCTACCGAAACAGCTGAACCTACCGAGAATGAAGCATCCACGGGAGAAATCACTTATCAAAGTATTCTGGACGAATACACGCAGAAAATTATTGATGCGACGCCTGGAATTGTAGAAGAATACAACACTGAAGCCGAAGCACTTGCAGGGGATATTCAGGCACTTGCCCTCCTTGCAACGGAAAAGACGGAAAAACTCGCGGAAATCAGTGTCGAGGGAACCACAAAAATGGCGGAACTGATGCTGAATAACGGGGATGACCAAGCAACTTACACCGAATGGGCTAATAAGCTAACAGCAGTTTACATGGAACAGGCAGCACAGATTACAAATTCTTATATGGATTCAGCCACACCGTAGTCCGGACAAATAAAACGCTGCTAACAATAAAAGAAAAAGAGCCAAAAACCGTTGATTTATCAATAAATCTTTCGATTTTTGGCTCTTTTACGTAAGTGGAGTAGACGGGAATCGAACCCGTGTCCGAAAGCCCTTCCATTGTACTTCTACTATTATAGTCAGTTCTTTTTCATTCCCTCTGCCGGACGGAAACGGACATCCTTCCGGTTTTAGTAGCTTCATAATACGCCCATATACGCAAAGCTTAATATATGTCGTTTCCTACATGGTCGATGCCTGACCCTTAAAGTGTAGGTGCTTCAAGGCAGACAACGCCGCTTAGGCAGCGTATGCTAAATTTCTATCTTCAGCGTTTAATTTTAATTTTGAGTTTTGACGCAGCATCCTGCGAATAGCTTCTCCAACTTCAAAACCCCCGTCGAAACCTTTACTACCCCATATAATAACAGGCTCCGGCAGAAACCACTTTTTATTCCGCGATCGCCTGAAATTGTATTTTCCGTTTTTATTATAAAGGAAACGGATCGTTTGTCAATATTTTTTATAAATTTTTCACATCAGTTCTGCCGCATCCATTTAATACAGGTTCCGCACTTTAAAGTCCCTCTCGGCCTCCCGTTTCATATCCTTTTTCGCAATATCCGCACGTTTGTCATAGAGTTTTTTCCCTTTTGCCAACGCGATCTCTACTTTCGCAAGGCTGCCTTTAAAATACACCTGCAGCGGCACTACCGTATATCCTTTTTCGGCCGCTTTCCCCGCAATCTTTGCAATTTCCGCTTTGTGCAGCAGCAGTTTTTTCGGCCGCATCGGGTCTTTATTGAAAATATTTCCTTTTTCATACGGACTGACATGCATGCCGTAAAGAATCATTTCACCGTTTTCAATATGAAGAAACGATTCTTTGATGCTGCATTTTCCCATGCGCAGGGACTTTACTTCCGTCCCCGCCAGACTGATGCCAGCCTCAAATTTGTCTTCTATAAAGTAATCATGGTAAGCCTTTTTATTATTTGCAATCAATTTTCTGGTTTCTTTCGCCATCCGTTTCACCGTCCCCTTTACACGTTTCTTCTTTTTCTTCGCATACTTCAAAATCGATCGTACGGTTTAACCGGTCCGTTCCTTTCACAAGAATACGCACTTTCTGTCCCAGCTTATAACGTTTTCCGGTCGTTTCCCCTGCCAGTTCATACGTATCTTCCAGATATTCGTAATAATCGTCTTCCAACGCCGTGATATGCACCATTCCTTCAATCGTATTCGGCAGTTCCACATAAAAACCATAATTTGTTACACCAGAAATTACGCCGGTATATTCTTCGCCAATACGTTCCGACATATACTCCACTTTTTTTAATTTTACGGTTTCCCGTTCCGCTTCTTCCGCTCTTCGCTCCAGGTCGCTTGCCTGTTTCGCCACGTTCGGCAGAATACTTTCATAATGCAGAGTCTTCTTCTCATTCATTCTGCCCCGCAGCGTATCTTTGATAATCCTGTGAATCTGCAAATCAGGATATCGGCGAATCGGAGAAGTAAAATGACAGTAGTAATTTGCTGCCAGACCAAAATGTCCGCTGCATACCGCTTCGTATTTTGCCTGCTTCATAGAACGCAGCGTCAGACGGCTGATTAGCCCCTCTGCCTCCGAACCCTCAATCTTTTCCAACAGCCGCTGCAGTTCTTTCGGATGGATCTCGTCCTGCCCGATATGCAGGCTGAATCCGAAATTATTGATAAACAGCGCCAGTTTCTGTATTTTCTCACTGTCCGGATTATCATGCGTCCGATACACAAAAGGAATTTCCTGCCAGTAATAATGCTGCGCCACCGTTTCATTCGCGATCAGCATAAAATCTTCTATAATTTTTGTCGCCGCATTCCTGTCATACGGTTTGATGTCCGTCGGCCTGCCGTTTTCGTCCAGAATCAGTTTCGTTTCCGGAAAGTCAAAATCAATTGAACCTCTGCTGCGCCTCTTTTTACGCAAAATGTCGGCCAGTTCTTTCATCTGCTCAAACATCGGTACAAAATCTTTGTATTTTTCTCTTTCCTCTTCGTCCTGGACGGTAATAATTTTATCCACGCTCGTATAAGTCATACGCGCATCTACCTGTATGACGGATTCTACAATTTCATAATCGATGACCGTGCCTTTGCCGTCAATCTCCATCAAACAGCTTAATGCCAGCCGGTCTTCTCCCTGATTTAAGGAACAGATACCGTTAGACAGCGCATGGGGCAGCATCGGAATCACGCGGTCCGCCAGGTATACGGAAGTCCCTCTTTTTAACGCTTCCTCGTCTAACGCGCTGTGCTCCTGCACATAATTGGCAACGTCCGCAATATGCACGCCCAGCTTGTATCTGCCGCCGTCTTTTGTCAGCGAAACCGCGTCGTCCAGATCTTTTGCATCTTCGCCGTCGATCGTCACCATACGTACGCCGCGCAGGTCCCTGCGTCCTGCCAGATCTCCTTCCACAATCCCCCTCAATGCCGCGCTCTGCGCCTGATTTAACACTTTCTCCGGAAATTCTGTCGGCAGTTCATAGCCTTTGACGATCGACATAATATCGGTTCCCGGATCGTTGACATGTCCGATAATTTCCGTAACAATACCTTCCGGATTGTGCGTTTCATCTCCATAAGAAGTCAGTTCCACGACGACTTTATGCCCGGTAACGGCTCCTTTGGATTTTCCTTTCAAAATAAATACGTCTTTATCATACCGTTTATTATCCGGCCTTACAAACCCGTAATTATCACTTGCTTCATAATAGCCGACTAACCTTTGCGTCCCGCGTTTTATAATTTCCAGCACCACGCCCTCACGGCGTTTGCCGCCTGCTTCGGGCAGCAGTTTTATCCGCACTTCATCCAGATGCATCGCCTGTCCGGCATTGCCTTCCGGGATAAAAATATCCTCATCCATCCCCTCCACGCTGACAAATCCGAATCCGCGCGGGTGCGCCTGATAAATTCCGCATAACGCTTTCTGCTTCGCTTTATGGTATTTTCCTTTTTTAGTGGCTTCGATCTTTCCCTCTGCCGTCAGGGCGTCTAATACTTCGTGCAGCGCATCCCGTTCCCCTTTTGGAATATTCAGCAAAATTGCCAGTTCCTTTGCTTTCATTGGCACATATAGTTCGTCGCAGATTAACTCGTATACAACTTTTTTCTGTTTTTCAAACGGATCCATAATTTCTCCTTTCCGGATTGCTTCCCGCGGTATTTCCTATAATATAAAGTAAAAAAGCCGCTGCTTTTGCATTTCCCACGCATCAGCAACAGCTTACTTCCTCTTTTGCACATCCAGCCTGTATCTGTTGGATTTTTGCACATCCAGCCTGTGACTATTGAATAAATCCCATACTCAATACTGCGGCGGCAGCCATAAAGAAAATAACAAGTCCGGTTGTCAATTTTACCAGATGACCTTCCATAGAACGCCCCTTATTTTTTCCCCAATAGGAATCCGAAGAACCGCTGAGCGCGCCAAGTCCCTGAGATTTTCCCTCCTGAAGCAATATGATTATTGTTAATGCAGCGCATGCTATAATTAATGCAATGATAATGATGTTCCTTAAAATATCCATGATTCCACCTCCGTCCTACATGAAGCATAATTCCATACTTTTATTAAGATAACACAAATTTTCCTGCATTGCAAGGATAGAATTGCATTTTTCCCTGTATTTCTTTTACGTCCGGGTTTCCTTTTATCTCATTTATCCCCTGTCATATACCCCTTTAAATGCGTCAAATGTCAGCCGCATCGCTTCCTCCGGCCGGGAATATTCCAATCCCAGCTCCCGGACGATTTTACTGCCGTCAAACAATTCGCTTTCTTCTTTCCATAACGGAAACGGCAATGGAATCCTTTGTTCCAACGCTTCTTCCACACGAATATCCATTGTCTGAAAAGCGCGGTCGCTCACTGTCCTCAAAAGTCCCAGATAACGGTCGTATGTCATAATTTCCGGCGCGCTTAAGTTATATACCGTATTCTGTGCCTCGGACGAATCCATACAAAGCGAAACTGCGTTTGCCACATCTTTTACATAAACCATCTGAAAAGCGCCGTCTGCGTCAACCGGCCGATACGCCGTGCCCTCCTGTATGATCTGTCTGATAAACCATGATTCGCGGGGTGCATAATTATACGGGCCGTAAATAAATGCCGGTCGCAGGATCGTATAGGAATTTCCACGTTTTTCCGACTGCTTTTTCAGTTCTTCTTCCAGGCACATTTTCTTATATGCGTACAGTTCCACCTCATCTTCCGGTTTTTTTGTTTTCAGAGGCGCTTCTTCCGTTTTGCTGACCATAGTCCGCGCATACACGTCCGCCGTACTGAAATAAATATATTGTTTCCACTTAAAAGAAAGGTTTTCATATAAAAGCGCAATATCTCCCGGCTCATAAGCACAAAAATCAATCACGGCATCGTAAACGGTGTCAGAATTTTCTCCTGACGATATTTTTTTCAGTTTGTCGGCATCTCTGCGGTCACATACAATCTCTTTGACAGTTCCCAGAGGCTTCATAGAATATTTCCCTCTGTTTAAAAAAGTCAGGGAATGTCCTGCCCTGGACATCATGATTGAAAATACCCTGCCCACAAAATATGTTCCTCCAATCAGCAACAGTTTTTTTCCCATAATAATTTCCTCCCGGTCAGATTTTTCTTTCAAAGCCAATAGCCAATACATGTAAAATGGCTGTTTTCCTCATTACACGTGAGAATAAACGTTTCATACGCCTAAGGCACTATGCAAAAGCACCGAAAAATAATCCGTTTTTGTGCATCCTGAAAATTGTTTTCTGCCGGCAGATTTCCTAATATTTACATATATAAGTTTTTAAAAGAAGAAAGGAGTCTGTGTCTGTGGATGAAACAAAATTATGCCAGAACTGCCTGTCCAGGCAGGATAAAATCCAAAAAATCATTGCCATCGAATGGGCGATGTTCGATTGTGTAAACAAAGGAAAAAGCCGTGCCTCCTGTCAGGATGATCCCGATACTTTTCTTATCATGCGCCAGTCCCAATTTGAAGCGTGGTCGGACGAGCTGTTGGATTCCTACCTTTCCGATCTTCTGACGGCAGATGGCAAAGGTATCAATCTCGTCGAATTAAAATATTTATTTATGATGTGCGGACGGAATCTGGATGAAATGATCGCTACATCCAGATATCATTCCGCCGAAGCCTGCCAACTGATAAAAAAGATCATGAATATGATAAACGGCTGGACCATGCAGTTAATCCGGAATTTCCCGCAGTTAAAATACTGCTCGCGCCCGCTCCGCAGCATTGCTGACAGCGATACGGAAACTTCCATGGAAACCTACCAGAAGAGTGAGCTGTACACTTATTCCGAAGAAACGATCCGGCTGTTTTATCAGTATGTGTTAAAGCTTTCCGAAGAAAAGAAGAATCTGCCTCATATGATCGTACGGAATACCGCGCTGTTGAACCGACAGGCACAGGAAGTTTAAGCTATGAATATTAAAGAAGCCAAAAACCAGATCAAAAACACCGCTATTGCCTACCTTTCCAAAAATGAATACGGTGAATACCGTATCCCCCTTTCCAGACAGCGTCCGGTATTTCTTATGGGCGCTCCCGGCATCGGGAAAACGGCTATTATGGAACAGATCAGCCAGGAATTGAATATTGCTTTTCTTTCCTATTCCATGACGCATCACACCAGACAGAGCGCCCTTGGACTTCCCTGGCTCAGTGAAAAACAATATGGCAGCAAAACCTGCCGGGTTTCCGAATATTCGATGAGCGAAATCATTGCCTCCGTCTATGAAAAAATGGAAACGACCGGACTCAATGAGGGGATTTTATTTCTGGATGAAATAAACTGCGTTTCCGAAACTCTGGCTCCGGCCATATTACAGTTTTTACAGTATAAAACGTTCGGGCAGCATCGTATTCCGGAAGGCTGGATCGTTACTGCCGCCGGGAATCCACCCGAATTTAATAACTCCGTACGGGAATTTGACGCCGTTACTTTTGACCGCCTGAAAGTCATTACTGCCGTACCGGATTATCAGATCTGGCGCGAGTATGCTGCAGCGGCAAATATCCATTCTTCCATCATCAGCTACCTGGATTTAAAAAACGACGATTTCTATTTTGTAAAAACTACCATAGACGGACAGCAGATCGTAACACCGCGCGCCTGGGAAGATCTGTCGATCATGATGCGCGTAAGCGAAAAACTGGGCTTGCCCGTAGATAAGCTTCTGGTCGGGCAATATATTCAGAATCTGCGCATTGCCAAAGACTTTTCCATTTATTACGAGCTGTATAATAAATATAAGCACGAGTATTCAATTGAAAATATTCTGAATGGAAACTGGGACTCCCAACTGGAAAAAAAAGCAAAATCTGCTCCTTTTGACGAACGGATATCATTAATTGAGATACTTTTGGATCATATTTCTTCCGAAATCCGCTCTTCGAATCAAAAACAGGCCGTTTTTCAGACTCTGACTTCCGTTTTCTCCGACATCAGGACAAACCTTGAGGCCGGACAATGCTCCGGCAGCCAAACGGAGGACGCGCATAACGATCTTATCAAACATCTGGAACAGGCGCACGCAAATGTCCTGTCGGACTTTCAAACGCAACAGGCTAAGGGGCTGTTGTCCGACAGCCGGAAAGAACTCAAACGCAAAGTTCTGGAAAAACTGGAAACCTATATCGTACGCCTGAAACAGTCCTGTAACGCAAACGCAGATTTTTCTGCTCTGAAATCACTGTTTGAGAAGGATACTGCCTGTTTTAAAGAACAGGCGCGCCTCATCCGGTCACGGCTGGAACAACTTTTTACCTTTGCAGAAACCATGTATGGGGAAGAAAACGAAATCCTTATGATCGTTTCCTCTTTGACCGGAGATCACGACTGCATCGCCTTTATCCATCAGTTTGGCTGTGAAAAATACAATAAATACAATAAAAAACTCTTATTTTTTGAGCGTCAGCAGGAAATTGAAAACAAATTACAGAAAGGAGAATGAGCATGGCCCGCTTCTTCAGTATTCCCGCAAAACAAAAAAACGGTACCCTGGAAATTACCGGAGCAGACGGGGAAGAAGAAATCCTCATCATTCCCTCCCGCTGGAACGGTTTTAAGGTATCCGGCGTTGCACGTTCGGCCTTTCGCAGTCAACAGAAACTGCGGCACGTTACTATTTCAGAAGAAATTGATACCATTGATGTCGGAGCCTTTTTGGGCTGTTCCAACCTGGAAAAAGCGGTTTTACCGGATTCTCTTTCATCCATCGCTGCAAACGCTTTCTGCCAGTGTACGCGTTTGAATCATCTGCAGCTTCCGGCCTGCCTGAACCATATTGGAAGCGAAGCGTTCAAAGACTGCCGCAGCCTTACCGAAATCGCTTTTTCCCATGTACCGCAATATGTCGGCTACGACTGTTTTCTGCACACTCCTCTGGCAGAAATCACCTCGGAAGGCATCGTACATATTTCAGGAAAGATCCTGCTTTCCTATCAGGGAACTGCCGCCACGCTGACGATTCCCGACGGAATCGTTACGATCGCTGCCGGCGCTTTTCAGGAAAACGATTCTTTAAAACAGGTAATTTGTCCGCCGTCGCTACGTTTTATCGGCGAAAAAGCTTTTTTTCATTGCAGTTCTTTAAAAACCGTACGAGGTCTGGAACAGGTTTCCTGGATGGGAGCTTACGCATTTGCCGAATGTATCCATTTGCAGCAAATTCTGATACCGCTCGCCCTGACTGAAATTCCAAATGGAGCTTTTTGCGGATGCAGCCAGGCAAAGCAAATTTATTTCCCCCAAAATCTGTCCCGCATTGGCAGTTTCGCTTTCGCGCATTGCTCTGAAATTACCGGCATCCTGCTGCCCGAACATGTGGCGTTTCTGGGACGGTCCGCTTTTTACGGATGCAGCCGTTTACAGTCGGTAAAATTACCTTCCGATTTACAGACGGCCGGGGAAGACATATTCGGAGAATGTTCTTCCCTCTTGCGCCTGGAAACGGAAAAATGGACTGGAAGTTACGGAAATTTCGGTATCCCCCAGCCAATCGACCTTATATTAAAAAACAACCGTACACAACAGACGGCTGTTCTTTTCTACTCCGACAACCTGGAACGTTTTACTCCCGGCGGATGCGCCCGGCTGCGTCTTTCCCTTTTTGACGCTCCGGAATATATTGATTTTACTGAATATGACGACTGCCTGCTGCAGCTTCGCACCCGGACGGATCAGGCGCATTTTATCTTAAACCGTCTGCTTCATCCGGAAAAACTGTCTTCTGAAAAGCAACAGGAATATGAACGGTTCATCTGTACTTATGCCAGGGAAAGCCTGGCTGTGATTGTTGCCCGCGATATGGAAGATGCCGCTTATTTCTTATGTAAAAACCGTCTGGTATCTGAAGAAAATCTGACTTTTGCCGTAAATCTTGCTATTGAACGGCAAAAGCCGACTCTTCTTCTGCTCTTTATGAATTATCACCAAACACCGGCTTCTGCTGATCCACTAGACGACTTATTTCAATTATAACGGATTGCTTTTATTCCTCCAGTTTTTCATTAGAACCTGCTACCACCGGAATACCGTATCCCTCCTGCATCATATCCCGGATGCGAAGCAGGTTCTCTTCCCAGACGGAACGCTCCGGCATTTTATACTCCTCTCCCATCGGATACGGTGCTCCGAGAGAATTGTATTTTTCTATCCCCATTTTCCGGTAAGGCAAAAGCTGCACCTGCACCACCGCGTCCCCTAAACGGTCGCGGATGAACTCCGCCGTCGCCCGGAGATTCTTTTTGCTGTCGTTAATCTGCCAGATGACCGGAACCCGTACCACCAGTTTTACGCCGGCCCGCGCCGCTTTTTCCATATTTGACAAGATTTGCTCATTCCCTGCGCCGCACCATTTTTTATGCGCTTCACTGTCCATATTTTTAATATCCGTTATCATTAAATCCGTAACGCCGTAAAATTTTTCCAGTATATCATACGCGCAATGCATACTCGTTTCCACACAGGTATGTATTCCTTTTTGTTTACATTCCTTTAAAATCTCCAGCGCAAATTCCCACTGTACCGCTACCTCGCCGCCATTTAAAGTAATGCCGCCGCCGGATTTCTGATAATAGATCTCATCGCGCATTACCTCTTTCATAACTTCCTCCACTGTCATGATATCGCCCCAGGATTTGATCGCATGGGTAAAGCAGGCCCCTGCGCAATTCATGCAGGAAATACAGGCCGCATTACTTCCGATAACAATTCCCTCTTCCGAAAATTCCAGCGGTTTTCCGTTCTGCGGGCAGGCTTTTAAACAGGCGCCGCATTTCTCTTTCCCGATACATTTGGACGGATAAATACCGAGCTGCCGTTTCGGATGGATGCTTTCCGGGTTACTGCACCACTTGCAGTGCATCGGACAGCCCTTTAAAAAAACTTCCGTACGGATACCCGGGCCGTCGTGTACGGTAAAACGCTGTATATTAAATACAATTCCACTCATTTTTGCCAAATTTTCACCTCTGCCGTTTTGTTTTTCTATCTGAGCTACACATTCGTCTACGCAGACACCCCCGGCCGACAGAGCCGTGTCCTGGCGGTCAGGGGTATTATTATACATAAAGTCTGTTTTAGAAAGATAATTCCGTTCTGCCGATCAGGTCGCTTTGTAATTCCTGGCTTAACTCCGTAAAGAATGCGGAATATCCTGCCACGCGAACCATGAGGTCTTTGTATTTTTTCGGCGTCTGCTGCGCTTTTTGCAGCACGTCTTTGCTCGTTACGTTAAACTGGCTCTGCATACCACCTTTGTAAAAATAGCCCTGCATCAGATTCATGAAATTATCAAGTCCCGTATCTCCGCTTAAAGTATCCGGAGTAAACTTCCAGTTTAAAATGACGCCGTTTGCAATACGCGCCTGATCCAGTTTTGCCAGCGAATCCGCTACCGCCATAGGTCCTTTCACATCATGGGAAACGCCGCCCGGATGCGCAGGTCCCAGACAATCCGATACCGGTTCTCCGCTCACTCGGCCATCCGGCGTAGCGGTACACCCCATTCCGCAAGGAACATTGATGGATACGGAATATACTCCCGGTCGGAATTCACCGCCGCGGGCATTCGGACGATGTTCCACAAATTCACAGTATTTGTTCATGACATACTGCGCCATCTCGTCTGCATAATCATCGTCGTTCCCATAATGATGTACCTGATCGCTGTTTACATATGCCTGCAGCGCTTCATAACCTTTCCAGTCCGCCTTCAGTGCTTTCATCAGTTCTTCTCCGGTCACTTTCTTTTCTTCAAATACAAGCTGCTTTATCGTCGTCAGGGAATCCGCAACCGTTCCCAAACCTACGCACTGCGGTCCGGTATAATTATAACGCGCGCCGCCGGAACTGATATCCTGTCCTTTGTCGATGCAGTCGTTGACTAACAATGACAAATACGGAAGCGGCTTGTTTTTCTGGTGAACCAGATCCATGGTATTCAGTGTGGAAACCATGCAGTCGATCCAGTATTTTAACTGTATTTCAAACGCTTTTTTTACCTCGTCAAAAGATTTAAAATCTGCCAGCGTGCCGTTATCCGGGCCCGCCTGTTCTCCGGTTGCCGGATCACGTCCTCCGTTTAATGCAAAACTCAGCACTTTGGCCGTGTTAAAGTAATCCGCATCATGCCATCCGTAAGTAAACCCAGGCACTTCCGGTTCCACGCAGCCGATACCGACCCAGTTTCTGGCCTGTTCCATCGGCACCCCGTAATTCAGCATGGACTCAATCACTTTATCGTCATTGTAGATCTTTGGCTCGCCGGTTCCAATACGGATAACGTTAAACGTCTTTGTCCAGAATTCTTTCGGATTTTTGTTGGAAAGACGTACTCCCATCCACGGATTCGTAATTCTTGTATGCGCATGCGCATCCAGTACCATGTAGGATACGTCATTGACGGCGTCATTTCCTGCCGCATCCACGCCGCCGACATTCAGCGCAGTACCGCCCCATCCGATACCGGAAGCAATAATCGTTTCCCCGAAACAGCGGATCTTTCGAAGCTGATCCATCTTAATAAAGGAACATTCAATTAATTCCTGCATAAATTCACGCGTCAGAATATTTTCTTTGATACTGTATTCATAATAAGGCCCCATAATCTGATCAAAACGTCCGTATGTTACCGAATGTCCGTTTGATTCGATCAGAATCAGATTTGTTGCCAGCCACCAGAGCTGCGCAGCCTCCCAGAAATCTCTTGCCGGCTTTTCCGCTACCCATTCGCAATTTGCAGAAATTCTCTCCAGTTCCTTTTTCCGATCCGCGTCTTTACATTCCTCAGCCATAGTTGCAGCCAGCCTGGAATACCGTTTAAAGTAAGTCATGGCGCCCTCCAGAGAAATCAGCTGCGCCTGCCAGAATTCCCGCTGTTTTGTCGCTTCCGGCGAACTTCCCAGTACCAGTCCCGCCAGCTTTTCCTCTACTTTTTTCTTTAATCCGCCAAATCCGTTTTTTAATAATGTCGGATAATCCACGCTGACATGGCCGATTCCATTATAAGAATAGAGATCGTTCGCATACATTCCGTTCCCCAGCAGCGTACTTCCGCTTGCTTCTTCTTTGGTAAGCGCTTTTTTGATCAGGTCGACATTGGAAACGCCTTCCCATTTCGGCGCGATTTCACGGATCACTTTGCGGTTCTCTTCCGATACAATGTATCTGTCATTGGAACGCTCTGAAAAATCCGGAATAGACGTATCGTCCATTTCTTCTACCAGCCACTGAATCGAGAAATCCGGATACAACGGCGCATGCCACGCCGGCGCTGCGATCTCACCGACGATCAGTTCTTCTTCGTCGATATGTATCGTAACTTTGGAAAGGACGTCGCGGAATGCTTTTGCCACTTTGATCATCTGCGGTTCCCCTTTATACTTTTCATAGGATTCCGTAAGAATCTCAGCTCTTTCCGTATCTACCCTGCTGGATACATTTTTGGTTTTTTCCAGCATGGAATTGATCCTTGTGAACGGAGAAATCGAATCGTCCAGGCCGGACACTCCGACGCCCCATACTTTATCATACGGTTCAATTGCCTGCGGACGGGTGTTCATTGCTTCATTTTCTGCCATAAAAATTTCCTCCTTCTTTGCAGTATGATCTGCATTTTTCATATTCATGCGGTTATTTCTTTTCCGCTTCATTTCTTTTATGCTGCATTTTTATTTTTCAAATTTATGATCATAAAGACGACTGCCAGAATCACTACGATGATCACTGCAAAAATCATGGACCACTGGTTCGGAATCAATTTTCCGCCTGCTGCCGCCGCCAGGGCAACTCCCGCCGGGGTCACAATATACGGACAGATTGCCATACCTGCATTTTGTAAACAGGTGGCGATGGAAGTCGCCATTTCGGAAGACGCCTGGTCTACCGAACTTCCCGCCCCTGTCAGGATACACGGCATACAGATAGAAAATGCAAGGCCGCAGACAAACGCTCCCACATAAGATAACGCCAGGTTCGGAGCATAGGTCATGATCAGATAGGATACCGCCAGCAGCAAACATCCGACGGTTAATGTCAGCCGTTTGCAGGCGCTTAAAATCTTACCGAATATAAATCCCATAATCAGGCCGCCCAGAGCAAAGAGCGCAAGAGAATAACCTGCCGCTGCGGAACCGCCAAGGTTCAGTTCCGTTATAATGGAAGACGCGGAATTGGAATATGTCTGACCTGCAATCATATATATGAAAAATGCAATACACCATACCCACATCATACCGGTCGGTTTAAACGTAACTTTTTCTCCGGTTTCCGTCACTTTCTCCGGTTTTTTATACGGAATACAGACCACTGTCGCAATCAGGGAAATAATAGCTACCAGATGTACGAGGAACGCCACGTTCCAACTGATCGTTCCCAGATTTCCGGCTACCAGTGCAAAAATGATTGCTCCCAGCATTTGAAAAGCCGTCATCGTTCCCATTACTTTTCCGCGTTCATTCGGATCTTCAAAATTCTCCACAACCAATGCGGCGCACAAGGACTGCACCATGCCAAGTCCGATACCAAATATAACTCTCATTGCCAGGATCGCATTGAGGCTGTCCATAAAAAACGGCACTACTCCGCCAATCAGCCATAAAAGTACGCCTGCGATCATCAATGTCTTTTTGGGAACGCTCCTCATCAGTCTTCCGGTAATCAATGTCATTGGTATTACGATCAGACATGGAATAGAAATCAGATAGGTAATAACCATCGTCTGATTTGCTTCCGGAAAAGCTCCGATAATATTCGCAATATTACTTGATACGGCAATCACTCCCATCATTAAAATTGCGCAAAGATAAATGCCGACTTTTACTTTGCCCTTGTTTGCTGTTTTTTCCATAAGCTTCTTCTCTCCTTTTCTATTCATATTTTCCCTGACTACCAGGCGTACCGCCTGATAACTGTTTTACACTATCATTGTAACTGCCCGCAAAAAATTTGTATTCGTTGTTTTTACCTAAACGCTGTTTTCTTTTTGTGTTTTTTGCCACTTTTCACGCCCTATATGATAATCTCTTCTATTTCCTCCTCCGTGAGAATTACTTTCATTGCCCACACCGGAAACCCGGTTTCCGATTCGCAGTGATCCCCTGTAAAAATAAAAGCGGTTTTATAAGATGCCGGCGTTTTCGGATAAGTTCCCAGTCCGTCCGTAAAATAAAGCAGTCCCTGTACTGCATGTAATTTCTTTTCCGTTAACAGCCGGTCCACATAAGCAAACGCCGGCCGGAAATCAGTACCGCCATGCCCGTATACCGTAAAGCTGTTCAGATAATCCCGTATTTCCTGTGCAGATTCCAACAGTACCGCATGCTGCACTTTGGCATCACATTGGATTAGGCAGATCCTGCTTCCGGAAAAGAAACTTCCGTCAGACTGTAAAATAGAAAATGTACTTTCCAAAAAACGCCGGATCGTCTGTTTTGAAATCGAACCGGAAGTATCTATGACAATCACAAATTCCCGGATTTTTTTCATTTCCCGGTACTCTAACGGTTCCATCAACGGCATATCCGCATACAGATTTAATCCATACATATACCAGATATAATCAAATTCCTCCGGGTTGGTACTTATCGTTTCTTTCTGCACGGCAAACCGTCGTAAAAATTCCGCATAATCCACTTTATCGCGTGCCGCTTCCCGTATCTGATAACTGAAAGCGCCGGCATGCGCTCCTTTCTCCAAAGATTCTGCTTCCAGTGAAACTTTCATCGTATCCGCAATCTGTTTCCATAATTCCGCAATCTCTGCTTTCGGAAGCGCATATACATGTCCAGAATCCGTAATCCCGAGATCTGAAAATACTTTTGCGGTATACGCCCCTCCCTTGTCAATATCCGTTTCTTCTTCCCCGGAATACCAAAACGTATGGTCATCACGGGAAAAGAAATGCGCCTGACGGCATTTCTCACTGTCGATCTTTTCAAACAATTTTTTCCCGAACTCATCTTTCCTGAAAAGATGATAGATTTTTTCGGCGGAAAGCAGATGCAGTTTTTCTTTTAAAACCGAAAGATATTCCGCCTGGCATGTTTCCTGCGGAATCTGAGTATCCCTTATCTCCAGTTCACGAATCAGATTTTCTACCGCAATATCGCAAGCCAGATCCCAGACCCGCCGATCAACAGAACCGCTTATGTCAAAATGACGAAAAACACAATGCAGCAGCGTATGTAAAAAATCCCGATGCAGGAAAGCGCGCCGGTTGAGAAAACACTCGATCACATACGAAATCCCATAGTATAAGTATCTGCCATCCGTACCCAGTCCCGTAATTTTGGAATGGGAACGCAGCGGCAGCGCATAAATCGCCCGGTCAAAGTACCTGAATGTAACGAGCAGCGTCCGTCTGACCAGCTCCATAATCTCTTCCGCCGTTTTTTCCCTTTTCTGATTATCATTCTGTTTGCTTTCATTTTGCCTGTCTTCATTCCGCTTATTTTCATCCCGCCTGGTTTCATTCTGTTTCTCTTTCCGCATATGTCATTCCTCCGTATATGACCCGTCCTTCCTTTGAAATTACATACTTTTTCATAGTAAAGAACTATTTTCCGGTATCCAATAGATTTTCTGAACAAACAATTGTATTTTTCCGGAAAATAATACAATACTACAAAAAAAAATAATCCTTTTTTCTTTTTTGCACATATTAATCTGTAGTTTGAGCATTTTGCACAAATCAATTTTCGGTATTTTCATTTAAAATAAATTTACAAATACCAGTACAACAACTATTCCTTTTTCGTTGTACCGGAAAGGAGGGTTTTCCGATGAAACTCAGTATGTCGCTGATCGCTAACGAATTATCCGGAACCGTTACGTCGTTCCACACCTTCTCAGAACAAAAGGACGGACTGGCTGCATTAAAAATTCTCACCCCGAAAGATACCTGCCTGTACCCGGAATACCTGTACCTGTGCCAGCCGGAACAGCTTACCGCATTACTGGCGCAAAACTTTGATATCACAAACCGGAATTTTATTATTTACGGGGAAAATTTTGATTCGCTGATCGAACAACTGGAAATCTGCAACTACCTGACCATATCCTCCACTGCCAGTTTTTTTCATTTTATCAATACCATTGCGGCAATATTTTCTTCCTACAATGAATGGGAAAGCCAGTTAGTTGCTATGAGCATCTCTTCCGCTTCTTTGCAGGATATGCTTGACCTGGCCTATTCAAAAATACGGATTCCTATGTGTATTCTGGATGTAAACCATCAGGTATTAGCCGTCAATCGGCAGGTAAAAACCACCGACCCTCTTTATCTCTCCATGCAGCAAGGTTATGGTTACCCCTGTATCGAAATGATCCATACCAGTAATCCGACTTTGTCAGAACTGGACAGGGAAAACGTATCTGAAGTCATTAACCATGTCAGCCATAACCGGCTGCGTGTCACTACGATTAAAACGCACGAACGCCCTGTCTGCTATTTTGGATTACACAAACCAAACGCACAGCCGTTTGCTCCCTATACGCTGGAGCTTTATGATTTTTTTGTAACAATACTGACTTTCAAAGCCGCCATGCTGCCGGAAGAATTACTGATCAAAAGCAGCCTGTTCGAACAGTTTATGGCAGACCTGATTTTGGACAAATACATTGCGCCGAATATTTTCAGCCAATTGACCGATTATTTCCAATATGATCCGTCCGCTTCCTACAGCCTGTTTGCCATTGCTTTTACGGATGCGCTGACCAAACGGCAGGTTATTCTCAAAGAATTTATGAATCTGGCGGAAGCACAGATCCCCGGATGCAAATGTTTTTATCTGGAACCTTATGTGGGAATTCTGCTGCACGGAGCGGTCCTGCCTGCACATATCCAACGCCTCAAAAACGTACTGCGCGGATATGTCGTTCATTGTGTATACAGCTATTGCTTCCGGGAACTGCGTAACATAAAAAAAGCCTGGCGGCAGCTGATTTTTGCATTGGACCACTGGGAAACGGAACACGGAACCATTCAAAACTGCGATCATTACATTCACAGGCTTTGCGTACAGACCATCCATCATAAACTGCCTCCGGAAACACTGCTCCACCCATATTTTCTGGTACTGTCAAAATATGATAAAGAAAATAATACGGAATACCTGCAGACACTGATTTCTTATCTGCAAAACAACTGCTCCATATCTGCAGCCGCTAATGATTTATACATTCATCGAAATTCTTTGCAGTACCGGATCCGAAAAATTGAAGAACTGCTGGATATCAGAATCTCCTCTACAAAAGAACATCTGTCCATGCTTTTTTCTTCTTTTTTCATTTCAACCTGAATTTTCAAAAAAAGGGGAATAAAATTATGTTTATACCAATCGAATTTATTGAACGCGAATTACAGGACACCATCACCGTACGCCATATAAAAAAACATGCCAGTTTCCTGGCCTTTCAAATTTTGGAACCGCCGATTTCTGATTTAGACGATACGGTTCTTTATCTGTGCCAGATCAAAGATATCGGCAGCGATCTCCGGGAAACGCTGCTTTTGGACGGCAAAAACTTTTTATTATTTGACAATCCGGAAGAAATCCCCGTATGGCTGGAAACTTCTAATTTTCTGGTATGCAGTTCCGGTTATCACGAATTGCTTTCTTATGTAAATAAACTCGGAAATATTTTCCTCACTTATAATAACTGGGAACAAAACCTGACGCAGCATCTGACTCCGGACTCTGAATATCAGGAACTGTTAAACATCGGCTATGAATTATTACAAACTCCAATGGCCATAATGGATGCCAACCATCAAATTATCGCCATTACCGATGTTTCTCCGAAAAATGATACCTTATATTTTTGTTTACAAAACGGATATGGTTTTCATTTTATCAACATCATCAACCGCAGCAACCCAACCTTAAGCGAAGTGGATGCCTGCGGCGTCGTAGAAACCATCAATCGGGTCAGCGGCAAACGCTTAAGAGTATACCGCATCCACGTTACCCAACATTCTGCCTATTATATCGGATTCCACAAACAGGATCAGAAACCGTTCCATCCTGTTGATATTACGCTCTTTGACTTTTTTGTAAAACAACTGGAAAAACTTGCCTCACTGAAACAGCCGTCGACAGCCTTACAGGAAAAAAGCATTGCCGATCTGTTAGAAGAAATTATTCTGTCCGAAGACACCTGTACGCCAACGCTTCACTCTTTACTGCGCGAAAACGGCGTTTCCGACAAAGGAACCTGGCAGCTTCTCTGCCTGCGCTTTACAAATTACCTGAAATTCCGCACCACGCATCATTATGAAATCATGTCCCAGATCAAACAGCAGCTCCCCAAATGCCACTGCGCCCTGATTCGGTCGCACATAGCAATTCTTATGCCGACAAAAATTGACATCCGGCAATATTTACTGAAACTGCAGTATATACTGATTACAAACGACGCGATCTGTGCCTGCAGTACGCAGTATTCTTCTTTAAGTGATACGAAAAAAATCTGGAATCAGCTGATGTTTATTCTGGACCAGCAGTCTGACACGACGCATACGACAATTTTGTACTATGAAGACTACTTCCAGAGCCACTGCATCCAGACGCTTTTTGAGGAATTTCCGAAAGAAATGCTGACTCATTCCGCCTTTACCGTGATCCGTTCCTTTGACCGGAAAAATAATACCGATTACCTCAGGACTCTTATTTCTTATCTGCAAAACAACTGCAGTATGGCCGCTACGGCAGAAATTTTAAATATCCACCGTAATTCCCTGTTATATCGGATCCGTAAAATAGAAGAACTGTTAGGTTATGAGATCTCTGCTTCCGAAGAAAGAAAACATATGCTGTTTTCGTCATTTTTAATTTCATAAGATAATTTTGCCGCAAAAAGGGAAAAATGCACAAATGCAATTTTCTTTTTGTGCATCCGCTTCAATGCTTTTCCGGGTGCCGGATGATAACATAAATCCAGATCCTATCAAAAAAACAATTTCTATGGAGGTATGTTATGAAAATATTTACTATTAATCCCGGTTCCACATCAACCAAAATTGCACTGATCGAAAATGAAACGGTTCTTTTTTCCAAAAACGTGGCGCACGATGCAGACAAACTGGAGGAATTCGACAGCATTTCCGCTCAGCTTCCTTACCGGAAAGAAACAATTCTGAATTTACTTTCCGAAGCTAATATCTCTGTTTCCGACGTCGACGCCTTTGTCGGCAGGGGCGGCGGACTGATTTCCATGGAAGGAGGCGTTTACGAAATCAACAGCCTGATCCTCGATCATGCCACGCGCGGCGCCAACGGCATCCAGCATCCGGCACAGCTTGGCCCGCAGATCGCCCATGAATTTGCGGTATTATATCAAAAACCGGCTTTCGTCGTCAATCCGCCCGACGTAGACGAATTTCAGGATCTCGCCAGAATGACCGGCATTAAGGGCATATACCGCACCTCCCATTTACATGCGCTGAACTTAAAAGAAACCGCGATCCGACATGCCGCTGTGCTTGGAAAACCATATGAAAAATGCAGCTTTATTGTCTGCCATATCGGAGGCGGCATTTCTGTTTCCGCCCACAAAAACGGAAAGATGACAGACGGCTTTGATATCGTTGGCGGCGAAGGCCCTATGGCGCCGACTCGCTGCGGCAGCGTTCCCGTATCCGGCCTGCTGCAGTATATAAACGGGAAAGATTTAAAAGAGGTAAAATCTCTTTGCACCAAAAACGGCGGCTTCGTCAGCCATCTGGGAATCTCTGACGCTGTCGAACTGACAAAACGGGCGGGAAACGGCGACAGAGAGGCCAAATTAATATGGGACAGCATGATCTACCAGATCGGCAAAGCCATCGGCTCTATGGCGGTTGTTTTGCACGGGACCGCAGAAGCCGTTTTGCTTGGCGGCGGTATGGTACATAGCCAGGATCTGGTAAACCAGATCAAAGAAAGCTGTGAATGGATCGCTCCTGTCTGCGCTTATCCGGGGGAATTTGAAATGGAAGCTATGGCTTCCGGCGCCGTCCGCGTACTGAACGGGGAAGAAAAAGTCAAAGTATACACCGGAAAACCTGTCTGGAACGGATTTGATTTTTAAGGCAATTTTCACTTTATCCAAACAAAACCGGCAGCGACCGAATCTGTTCGTTTTCGATTCTGCACATGATCTCTTTTCCGTGCGGTTCTAAAAAAACACTGTCGCTGCCGGTAAGATTCTGCCTTTTTAACTCTTCTTTTACATCAAAGCATATTTCCTCCATCCAATCCGTACGGTTACTGCAGCTTACATTTTCTTCCTGCGTCCCTGGCGTCGGTTTTCCCCGCCTTTCCGTCCATTCCCGGCCTGTCTGCGATTCCGGCAAAAGCTTTTCCAGCTTTTTTGCCGTTTCCGATAAAACCGGAAGCGCGCAGGCGCTCCGCCAGGCCCATTTATAAAACGGCATATACCTGTGGTTTAACAGATGCAACATGGAGCAGGAAGCCTTTATAAATTCTGATAACGCCACATACGCCGCTACCCCGTCTTTTCGTTTTCGGCTTCGTTCATAATTATACTGTCCGGCCTGTGCCATCGTTACCGCCCGGGCAGCGATTTTTTTTATTCTCACATCCTCCGGATACCCTTTTTGCAATTCTTTTCTGATTTTTCCAAACTCGCTTTCCTCCCCGTAAAATATCCGGCCATTGACTGCGCAGGCATACGCGGTTTCCGGCGCATAGAACCATTCCGTTTCTTTCTGCGGAACCCCCGGACATCCGATCAACCCAAAATAAAAATTCCCCGTTTCCAAAACGCCTCTGCGTCCGGCCGCCTGTTCCGTCTGCTTACAGGCCAAAACGCCGGGATATTCAAAATCCAGACTGTCATAAGCTTTTTGCAGCCGTTCTTTTTCCTGTTTGAATATTTCTTCCGGCAGCCACAGGCAAAAAGAAGCCCCCCAGTCATGATCTCTGGATATTTCATCATCAAAACCAAAGCACTCGGATCCCTGCCCGGCCAGTCCGGCCGTCACATATGGCAGCAACTCCGGAAATTCTGCCTGCAGCATCGGCAGGCCGCGTTCTTTAAAAATGAGCTCCGCCAGTTGCAGTCCCTGCATGTTTCTTTCCCTCCTCACGATTCATTTGGCAAATTATCATTCGCCGTCTGTCTTTTCTCATTTATTCCTGTCCTTTTATTCCTGCTCTTTTCCGCTGTTCCTGCGTCCGGTAATAAGTTTCCGCCAGTTCCTGCATCCGGTCTGCCTGTTCCTCTCTCCCAAACAACCGAAACATACCGGCTCCGTTTTTGCAGACGTACGCATAATAACTGTCCGGCAGTTCTTTTTGATTTTCCAGCAGTTCCCAGGCCCTGTCCAGATATTTACAGATTTTATTCTGTTTTTCCGTAACAGGCAGATCCATCGAACGGTACATATAAGCCATGCTCATACAAGTCGTCGCTGCCTCTGCCTGTGACTTCGGATCTGTTTTGATCAGGCCCAGCGCTTTCTCCATATACGCTTCCGCTTCCGTGTATTTTTTCTGGTCTGTTTTAAGCAGCGCCAGATTATTATACAGGCTGGCCAGATGGTACTCCTTCTCTTTCAAATGTGTTTCGTAAAATGCCAGCGTCTTTTTAAAATACTTCTCCGCTTTCCCATACTCTCCAAACGCCCGGTAAGCCGTAGCCCCGTTTAGCCACGTTGTAGCGGCTGCTTCCGTGCTGTCGATTCCATATTGTTCTATGATCCAAAAAGCCCGCCGGATTGTTTCCGTTCCTCTCTTTACCTTGCCCGTTTTACGGAAAAAACCGATCTGTTCGTTTAAAACCGTCAGTTCCATCTGCCAGTTTTCCTGCTCCCGCGCTGCCTGCAGCCATCGATCTGTGCAGGATTCTGCTCCTTCCAGGTCGTTTCTGTTAAAACAATCAGCAAGTTCCGCAAACATCTGCTGTACGGCGTTTTTTTCCTCTTTATTTTTCTTTTCCTGCGACATAACGCTCCTGCCTTTCTGTATGATCTGAATACCTGTAACAAACAGGCTCCTGCGCCATGCACAGGAGCCTTGAAAGAGGGGCAATATTTTAGCTGAAAACAGGTCAGTACACTAGCCGAAATTCAGCTCTGTTCTGCCGATAATATCATCCTGAAGCTGTTTGCTCAGTTCTACAAAGTATGCGCTGTAACCGGCCACCCGTACAAGCAGGTCTTTGTATTCCGACGGATGTTCCTGTGCGTCAAGCAGCGTTTCTTTGCTCGCCACCGTAAACTGGCTGTGCATCCCTTTTCGCTGTACATAAGTATCTAACAGGGAAATCAGATTATCCAGTCCGGTATCGCCTTCCAGCGCCGCCGGTGAAAACTTCCAGTTCAGAAGCGTTCCGTTTCCGGCCTTGCCATGGTCGATCTTTGTTACCGATTTGCAAATTGCGCTCGGCCCTTTCACATCATGCGGACAGCATAACGTATGCTGGGCGCCCATACAGTCGGATACCGGTTCAAACGCTTTCCGCCCTTCTACGGAAGCCCACTGTTTCCCGCCAAGCGCTACGTTAACGGCTACGGAATAGAATCCTGCCTGGAAATGTCCGCCATGCGCCGTAGGATGCCCGTTAACGGCATTACAATAGGTGTCAAACGCAAAACATGCCAGTTCATCCGCATAATCGTCGTCGTTTCCATAATGGTGGACATAATCGGAATTGACAAGCGCATACAGTTTCTCATGGCCTTCCCAGTTATCCCTTGCCGCTTCTAACAGTTCTTTGCCGGAAACTTTCTTTTCCTCAAACACAAGCTGCTTGATCGTTGACAACGCATCCGCTACCGATGCTACGCCTACGCCCTGCGGCCCTGCAAAGTTGTAGATCGCTCCGCCCGCCGTTACGTCGACGCCTTCTTCTATCGGGCCGTCCATCAGATTGGATAAAAACGGAAGCGGTTTCAAATCCTGATGGATCAGGTCGATCTTGCTCAGCATCCCGATCATGGTATCCACCCAGAACGCCATTTGTTTTTCATACGCTTCCTTTACCTCTTCGAAAGAAGTAAAAGTTTCCAGGGAACCGTAATCCGGACCGTACTGCTCGCCGGTTTCCATATCTCGCCCGCCGTTTAAAGCCAGTTCGAGAACCTTATTGATATTAAAGTAAGCCGC
Organism: Eubacterium sp.; assembly: GCA_022796875.1. Taxonomy (GTDB): domain Bacteria; phylum Bacillota; class Clostridia; order Lachnospirales; family Lachnospiraceae; genus JAAWJJ01. The sequence continues at coordinate 59,566 of JAAWJJ010000006.1, forward strand.
GTCGTGCCAGCCGTATTCTTTTCCGGTCGTATCCGGCTCCACACAGCCGACTACCTGATAATTTCTGGCGTCTTCGATGCTGCGCCCGTTGGCAACCATCATAGGAACCGTAACGTCGTCGTTAAAAATTTTCGGTTCACCCAGACCTAAGCGGATCAGGTTTGCCGTTTTTACTTTCAGTTCTTCCGGTGTTCCCGCATGCAGGCGGACTGCCGTCCATGGGGTAGGAATCCTCGTATGAGCCACAGCGTCCAATACCATAAACGTCAGGTCGTTCGTTCCGTCTTTCCCGTCTTCGAGTACGCCGCCGACCGTTAAAGCAGGGCCACCGATTCCTCCGTTTGCAAATACGTCGATTGCGATATGGTTACGCACTTTGTTCATTTCCCAGATCTTGATATGGAAATTCTCAATCAGCTCCTGGCAAAATTCCCTTGTCGCTTCCCCTGTTTCCAGATCCCGTTTATAAAACGGAAGCATATACTGGTCAAACCGTCCATAAGAAATAGAATGTCCGTTAGATTCCATCAAAACCATATTGTTGGCTAACTGAACGGCTTGTATCGCTTCATAAAACGTACGCGGCGCGTTGACAGATATCCATTCACAGTTTTCCGCGATCTTTATCAGTTCTTTCTTTCTCGTTTCGTCTGTCGTTTCCGCTGCTTTTTTCCTTGCAGCCTCCGCGTGGCGAAGAATAAAATCCGTCGCCGCCTGATTCATGATAAGCGCGGCACGATAGAATATGTTTTTCTTAATATCTTCCGGATTGGAAAGGTCCAGCGCCGCCATTTTTTCTTCAATTTCCGCTTTGATCGCGCCATACCCCATCATTAACAGGCGGTCATAATTTACGCCCAGATGCCCGGCGCCACAGGTAAGATAGGAATCGCAGAAAAAGATACCGTGGTTCATATGGGAACCTGCAATCTCCGCTTCCGTCAGGTTCGGAGTCAAACGGTCTTCCACACAATTCCCGACCCAAAACGGCTCACATTCTTTTAATTGCCTGTAAGTTTCCTCCGTATGATGGAAATAATCATGCGTCCTCGTTTCGCTGTAATCCAAAAGCCCGTTTTCCATTTCGTCAAGCAGCCAGTTTAAGCCAAACTCTGGAAATACCGGCGCTCCTTTTTTCGGACAGCCAAGGGAACCGACAATCAGCTCGTGATCATAAATCTGGATTGGCGTTTCCCGTAAAACCGCCGCCATCGCTTCCGCATTTTTAATAATCTGCGGATAACCTGACATTTCTTTCATGACCCTTGTCATAATGACACAGCGTTCCGGAAATACTTCTCCATTTGTCGTTCGTTCCGTGTCGTCCAGAATCAGATTGATCCTCTCAAACGGCGACGGATCCGTCACAAAACCGGACGCCCCTACGCCCCATACCTTGTCATAAGGTTCGATCGCACTTGCGATACTGCTCACTCTTGCCATATTTTTTCCTCCTCTTCTTATAACTTAAAAGAACTCCCTGTTTCATCCGCAAGCAGGATAGCGGAAATAATAGTTTCTTCTTCCACGCGCCTTGACAGATTATGCGTACAGGGATCCTGATTTGCAATTTTTGCAACCAGTTCCAGTTCTTTTCTGTTGATATTTTTTAATCCCAGTTCTTGTAACGTGACCGGAAGACCGATTTTCCGGAACAACCCAATCACTTCACGAAGCGTTTCCTGCGGTTCCTGCGCCAGTATCAACTGGCACAAAAGCGCAAACGCCACTTTTTCGCCATGCATATACGGATGCGTCTGCGCCAGTTCTGCCAACCCGTTGTTGATCGGATGCGCCGCACAGATACCGCCGCTTTCAAACCCAATCCCGCTAAGCAGCGTATTTGCTTCAACGACATTTTCCAACGCGCCGGTAACGCATTGTTTTTTCACAGACAGATACGCCTGGTAACCGTCTTCTATAATCGTTTCATAACATTGCCTGGCAATCGCCCTTGCCGCTAATGTAATCCTTCCTCCACAGAAATTGTCCGCATCTTTTGCATAACACTCTTTCATCTCAAAATAAGTTGCCAGCGCGTCGCCCATGCCGACAGCCAACAAATGCGCCGGTGCCCGGACAATCAGATCCAGATCTGCCAAAACCAGATCCGGATTGGTACGAAGCCATAAAAGTTTGTCGAGGCCGCCGTCCTCTTTATAAACGATCGACAGCGCGCTACAGGGCGCATCGGAAGACGCTGTCGTCGGAACTACAGCAAGGCGCAAACATTCAAAATGGGAAACGGCCTTTGCCGTATCAATTACTTTCCCGCCGCCGATTCCCGCAATGACGTCAATCTGTTCTTTCTGGCAGACAGCACGGATACGGTCGATCTCTTTTTGCGTACATTCTCCTCTGAACACTTCCACCGCGACGAATACTTCCGGTTCTGACGCGATCTGTTTTAACTGTTTTTGCATCCGCCCGGTATTTCCGGCTGATACAAGCAGCAGTAAACGGCTGCCGAACGCTTTTGTATATTCCGGAAGCTTCCCGATCAGACAGGTCCCCTGTATATAACGTGACGGCGACTGAAATATTTTTTCTTTCATAAACAATTCCTCCATCCGTTGCTTACGGCCTGCGGATCCCAAGGAAGCAGACAAACCCCAGAACCGTAACCAATATCAACATAAATATTGTACTCACATAAGAACCGCTGGCATCATAAAGCGATCCTGCGATCGTGCTTCCAAAAGATGCAATGATCAGGTTTGTATTAATCACCGAAAAATTCATCGGATAATTTTTTGAACCATAGAAAGTACGGATCAAAGCCGAATTGGTCGGCGTAACACAGCCGTATGCAAAACCGCCGATCACAAATCCCAGGCATACCATCGGGAAAGAGGCGCTCCTAACTGCTCCTAAAAGTACAAGCGCCGCCGCGATAAATACTGCCATATCCAGAAGCATCGTTACTTTATATCCTTTTTTATCAAACAGCATCCCGAAAAAGACTCTTCCCACACCGTTCATGACAGAAATCAGGCCGACCGCTGTCGCGACAGTTCCCGGCATCACCTGCGGCGCCACTTCCACTGCAATACCACTGGCCTGCGACACCAGCGCCAATCCCGCCATACTTAATAATATGGCCCAAAGATAATACATCCAGAAAGCAGGACGTTTCATCATCATTCCCGGCGCAGCCTCTATTCCTTCTACCTGCGCTTTTACGACCTTTTCGGCCTTTTGTTCCGGCGGTTTAAAATCTGTCCCGGGTTTTCGAAAGAAAAATCCGCAGCCAAACATAACAACCAATAAAATCACGGCAAATATTTTAAAAGAAACACGCCAGCCTCCAATCGTTTCCGGTGTGAACGCCTGGTAAACTTTCCCGATTATAAAACTGCCGATTCCAAAACCCATTAACAAAATTCCCGACATCAGGCCGCTTTTGTCCGGAAACCACGCCATAACCGTACTCATGACCGCATTATAGGCAAGGCCGGAAGCAAAACCGCCTAATATTCCAAATCCAAGATACAATACCGCCAGCGACCCAGTCTGTGCTGCGATGAAAAACCCGGCTAAAAACAGGACGCCGCTAAGCCAGATATTTATTTTGGGGTTGATCTTTTTTGCCATCAGGCCGCCTGCCAGGCAGCCGATACAAAACAGAATCATCGTAATCGTAAACGTCAGGGAAAGCTGTGCTTTCGTCCATTCCGGAAATTCCTGCGCAATTGGCGTTGACAGTACGCTCCATGCATATACCAGTCCTGCAAACAAAAGCACAATGACTCCTATAACCGCGTAACCCCACCGGCTAATACTATTTTTACTCATGCTCTTCCTCCGGAATTTCTATGTATTACCGCCGACATACGCTGCCAGCGCGATCGCATGGAATTTATCGGAAGCGGAAGCCGCCCTGGAAACCAGGATGACCGGGACTTTTGCACCTACTACCAGGCCGCCCGTCGTACCGCCTCCAAGTTCCGTAAGCGCTTTTGCCAGCAGATTTCCGGAAACCAGATCCGGCACAATCAACAAATCCGCGTCGCCTGCCACCGGACTTTCATATCCTTTGATCACCGCCGCGTCTTTCTTCATTGCCAGATCAAGCGAAATCGGTCCTTCTACCGTACATCCTGTAATAATTCCCTTTTCGTTCTCTTCTTTTAACGCCGCCGCGTCTACGGTTTCCTGCATTTTCGGATTGTATTTTTCTACTGCGCAGAGTATCGCCACTTTGGGATTCTCCACCCCCACGCTGTGAAGCACGTCCACTGCATTTTGCAGAATACCGCGTTTTCCGTCCAAATCCGGATAGGTATTCATCGCCACATCCGATACCGCAAACATTTTGTGATAATTTGGACATTCAAAAAATCCGATCAGCGAAATCAGTCCGCCTTTTCGCAAATTGTTTTCCTTTTTCAGAATCGCCTTTAATAACTGGCCCGTTTCCAGTTTGCCTTTCATAATGGCACCGCAAATACCGTCGTTTACCAGTTTTACCGCAACCTGCAGGCTCTCTTCCGGATCCGCGGCGGAAACGATCTCGTAATTCTCTTTCTTTTCTCCCGTTTTTTCTAATATTTCAGCGATTTTTGTTTCCTTTCCAATCAGAACCGCCTCCACCAGTCTTTCTTCGACGGCATGTGCGATCGCCTGTAAAGTATGTTCGTCTTCTGCCGCTACTACCGCGACTTTCGTCTTTTGCGGCATCTGTTTTACCAGTTCCGCCAACTCTTTAAAACTGTTAAATACCATATCTGTATACCTTCCTCCTTTTTACAACAGATAATTGCCGCCTTCCGCCATACAGAAACGCCTTCTCCTTAAGAAAGACTGCGGGCCTGTGACACCTTCTCCTGTCGGCGTGGCAATCGTCGGGGAATTGGTGCCGGAACCGCCGATGCCAAAAGCCGCCATTGTTCCGCCGTTCTGAACGAATACCGTCGTATTGATTACTTTTCCAAATGCTGTCACATGGTCAATATTTTTAGACCATATCGAAGCGGAATGTCTGCAGCCATGTTCCGCTGCAACCGCACGTTCCATTGCTTCATCAAAATCTTTGCAGCGCACTACCGGAATGATCGGCTGCATTTGTTCTACCTGCACGTAGAGATCATCATTCTGTGCCTCAAAAAACGCCATACGCGGATCCGTATCTATTTTAATCCCCGCTTCTTCCAGTATGACATGCGCATGTTTTCCGACCAGATTTTTATTCGTTACGTATTCTCCATCCGCCCCTTTTACAATGCCGACCGCAGTAACCGCGTCCGCCTGCTCTCTCGTTAAACGATAATTGCCGATCGCCTCTAATTCCTCCATAAACGCATCAAAAATTTCGTCTACTACAAACAATTCTTTTTCCGCAATACACAACAGATTATTGTCAAACGTTGCAGAACCGCAAATGCCGGCCGCCGCTTTCTTAATGTCGCAGGAGGCGTCGATAATAGAAGGCGGGTTTCCCGGACCTGCAGCGACTACTTTTTTTCCGGTCGCCATCAGCGTTTTCACCATACCGGGACCGCCGGTGCCTACGAGTAAACTGATTTCCGGCGCATACATGATGTCATCCAGCGTAGCCATGGTCGGTTTTGCCGGCATTGTACACAGATTTTCCGGACCTCCGGCATTGACAATCGCCTGATTGACCGCCTGGCAGGCTGTCGTTGCACACCGTACGGAAGCAGGATGGGCATTAAATACCACGGTATTTCCCCCTGCCATCATCACGATCGTATTTGCAATAATTGTTGCGATCGGATTCGTCACCGGCGTTACCGCGCCAATTACGCCAAACGGAGCATAATATTCTACCGTAAGTCCTTTATCCGAGGCGATTACATTTGTCGGAATCGCTTCCGTACCGGAAGATAACATTACGGCGCCGGTGTTTTTAGCAATCTTATCTTCTACACGTCCGTAACCGGTTTCTTCATATTCCAGTTGCGCAAATTCCGGAATCCTCGGTCCCAGTTCTTTTCTGATCTGAGCGATAAACCGTTCCCTGTCTTCCAGCGTATAATTTTTCACAAAATCTTTTTGTGCCGCAGCAGCAGCCGCTACCGCTTCTTTCGCACTGTCAAATACTCCTGACTTTCCCATATAAGTACCTCCTGTTTCCTGTGTTTTTGTTTTTTATTTACATCAATCGTAAAATTTTCAAGGGAACTTTCCAACGTCCTTTTTACACAAAGCAGATTTTTCATTTGTGCATTCCTCACATTGTAAGAAAAGAAGCCGCTGTTATGATGAAAACAGAAAAATAAAAATCGGAGGTATCTGCTATGAATACCATAAATGGAAAAATGAACCCAACCGGAATCGTCTATAATATCCAGCGATATACCATTCATGACGGCCCCGGCATCCGCACCGAAATATTTTTAAAAGGCTGCCCGATGCAATGTAAATGGTGCAGCAATCCGGAAAGTATCCGTCCGGCAAAAGAAATCGGGATCTATCCCGTTGCCTGCATCGGCGTAAAAGAATGTGGCGCCTGCCTGGAAGACTGTCCGCAAACACCATCACCGTTGATTGTGAAAGAAAACAAAATTGTCGGCCTGAACCGTCAAAAATGCACAGGATGCCAGAAATGCGCCGATTCCTGTTTTCTTCATGCAATTAAAAAATGGGGCGTGGAAATGACAGTAGAAGAAGTTCTGGAAGAGGTCAGAAAGGATCTGCCTTTTTATAAAAAATCAGGAGGCGGGTTGACCGTCAACGGCGGCGAAGTGACCACACAACCGGATTTTTGCGTGGAATTGTTAAAATCCGCGAAAGAAGCACATATAAATACCGTTATCGAAACTTCCATGTATTGTAACCTTAAAACGATCGAGCGGTTTTTCCCACATACTGATATTTTCATCACTGATATCAAACATATGGACAACACGATCCATCAAAAATACTGCGGCGGCGATATCCAGGTCATTTTATCCAATATCAAAAAAACAGTGGACGCTGGCGAACAGGTGCTGGTCCGTATTCCGGTCGTTCCGGACATAAATGATTCGGAAGAAAACATATGCAAAACCGCTGCCTTTATCCGCGATGAACTGCACAATCAGGTACTCCAGGTGCAGCTGCTTCCTTATTTGAAACTAGGAATGGAAAAATACGATTCTTTAGGGCAGATTTACCCAATGGGCGACGACTATGCGCCGGATGATTTAAAAACACGCACACCGCAGATCAGATATCTGGCCAAAATCATGCAGGACTACGGGAATCCGGCAGTTATGGGATCCTCCACGGCCTATAAATATAAAATAAAATGAGTATAAATTGAAATGAAAAGAGGGTGTCGCAAAATCATCAAATTAGATGATTGAGCGGCGCCCTCGCTCTATAAATAAAAAAATCCCCAAGGAATCCTTTTGTTCTGGGAACTCCTTCGGATTTTTGGCGTACTTTAATAACGCCTTCATTTCTTTGGCTTTTTAAGCAGTTTCCTTCATTGGAAAAAGATAACTTCCTGTGCGCTCTTTTTGGATTTTTGCATGCAGTTTATTGATGTTATAGCCCATGCAAAGCAAAAGAATCTCCAGTTTTACCTTGGTTTTCCCACGGAGTAGAAATCTTTGGAATTCATAGTCATTTTTCAATACCCCAAAGGCTCCCTCCACTTGGATCGAACGGTTCATACGGTATTGGATCCCTGTTTCACTCAGGATATTTTCATAGGATTCCTGACGCTTCTCCAAAAAACTTTTGGAGATATATAGCCGCTTGTTCCCTTTTGCTTTGGTACATTTTTCTTTATATGGGCAGTTGGTACAATCTTCACATTCGTAAACGGTAACCTCTGATTCATAGCCACTCTTACTTTTCTGTTTTTTGACAAAAACAGGCGACAAGGCTTTTCCAGCATGGCAGGTGTATGTATCGGTCTTTTCATCATATCCCATGTTTTCACGTTTGCTGATATCTTGTTTGAAACTCCGTTTTTTCCATTTCTCATACGTCTGTGGCTTTATGTACGGTTTCTGCTTTACACTTCTCAGATAAGTATACGCTTCCTCACTTTCATATCCGGAATCAGCCGTTATGCTTGGATAACGGAACCCCAGGTTCTTTTCCATTGTCTTTAAGAATGGAACCAACGTCCAGACATCATTCCGATCCTGAAAAATATCAGTTGCTACAATATATTCACTGTCTACTGCAATCTGTACATTATATCCAGGCTTTAACTGGGCATTCCTCATATGGTCATCTTTCATGTGCATAAAAGTTGCATCAGGGTCTGTTTTACAATAATTGTTCCGGCCCTGAAAACTTGCCGTATGCCAGTCATAAATGGTCTGCCGTTCCAAAAATCTGTGGAAAAGTTCCAGGTACCGTTGGTTTCTGCTTTTGCGTTTTCCTCGTCCATAGACAAAAACAGTGCTCTCTGTCTGGCAGCATTCTTCTAAAAAACGGACGATTTTCTGTAAATCCTGTGTCCTTGTTTCTAGCGCAATTGAAAAGCTTTGCATGTATTCCCTGTTCAGAAGTTGTATGGCTTCTTCTATCTTTTGGAACATTTTTTCTTCCCATTTTCCCACAGACTTTTTCCAAACAAAGGTATATTTGTTTGCACAGGCTTCTAACTTTGTCCCGTCGATAAATACCGTTTCCTTTGACAGTTCTCCTGCCTTTTCCAGTCGTTTCAGCATCTGGTAAAAAAGATTTTCACATGCATCTGCAAGAAAGCCGGTACGAAAACGGGCAATGGTGCTGTGATCAGGGGCTTTCTGTCCGGCAAGCAGCCACATAAAGTTAATGTCCCGTTTACAGGCAGTTTCGATTTTTCTCGAAGAATATATGTTTTGAGAATAAGCATAGGTTAAGATCTTGAACATGGTCTTTGGGTCAACTGCTGGATTTCTGCCTTTGGCAGAGTAAGCCTGATACAGCAAGCTGTAATCTAAATCCTCCAATTCGTGGCTCAACAGTCGAACAGAATCATCATCAGGAATCAAACTTTCCAAATTTAACGGCAAAACCAGTTGATAAGGTTCGCCGAATTCGGTATAATTTTTATGGTATTTTAATTTACTTGACATATCTTATTATACCATGGATTGCGGACTCTTCGGAGTCCGTTTTCTGTTTTCAGGGCATAAAAAAGGAGCTGCTGCTCCAGTAGATTATTTATCTACTTTTGCAACAGCCCCTTCCGTGCAGACAGACCGCTGCACAGCAACTTTTTTACAAAAACAAACAAAACACAATCGGCAGAAAAATCGCCGGTATGTAATTCATCACTTTCAGTTTCGTAATTCCCAGCATATTCAATGCCAGCGCAATAATAATGACGGAACCCGCACAGGTCATTTCCGCCACAACAGAATCGGTCAGCACCGGCGCCAACGCCTGCGCGCCTAACGTGATTGCTCCCTGAAAAACCAGTACAAAAATGGCGGAAAACAATACGCCGATTCCCATGGAAGAAGCAAAGACAATAGAAGAAATGCAGTCCAGCACCGATTTTGTATACAGCATCTGATGATCGCCGGTCAGTCCGCTCTGCAGTGAACCGACGATCGTCATCGCTCCTACGCAAAATAGCAGCGATGCGGAAACAAATCCCTGTGCGACAGGCATCGGCTCCCCCTCTTTTTTAAATTTCTTTTCGATCACTCCGCCTAGTCGGTTCAGCTTTCCGTCTAAATCAAAAAACTGCCCGATCATCGCTCCGATTACCACGGACAGAATCAGAATAATCGTATTTTCTCCTTTTAACGCTCCGGATATTCCGATATACATCGTGCACAAGGCGACGCCTTTCATCATGATGTCGGAATATTTTTCCGGAATTCCCTTTTTCAGCAGCAGCCCGACGGTACTCCCGACAAGGACTGCTGCCGTATTGACTATTGTTCCTGCTAAAATCATGATAACTCCCTGTTGCTCCGTGATAACGTCCGTTAAACACCCTGTTCACTCCCTGTTACTCCGTGATAACATCCGTCAACACCCTGTTCACTCCCTGTTGCCCTGTTATACATCTGTCAAATACCCGGCTGCTTCTTATACCGAAATTTCAGCCGTAATACCTAAAATACCTTTATTTTTCTCCAGTACAGGCGCTACCGTTTCTTTCAGATATTTTTCGGTCTGCCGCGGCGCCCTGCCGACATATTTCTCCGGCTGCATATTTTCCTGCAGTTCTTCCAATGTCAGGCCAAAAGCCGGATCGGCGGCGATCAGTTCAAGCAGGTCGTTTTCTTTCCCTTCCAGCTTGACATGCTCTCCTGCTTTCATGGAAAGCTGCCGGATCCGCTCATGCAGTTCCTGACGGTCACCGCCTTTTTTCACGGCGTCCATCATAATATTTTCCGTCGCCATAAACGGCAGTTCGCTCATAAAATGTTTGCGGATTACTTTATCATATACGTACAGCCCGTCCGTTACGTTCAGGCACAGATCCAGGATTCCGTCAACCGCCAGAAATCCTTCCGGTATCGAAAGCCTTTTATTCGCGGAATCGTCCAGCGTCCGTTCAAACCACTGCGTTGCCGACGTGATCGCCGGATTCAGCGCGTCTACCATCACATACCGGGACAGCGAAGCGATTCTTTCCGAACGCATCGGATTCCTCTTATACGCCATTGCCGAAGATCCGATCTGATTTTTTTCAAACGGCTCTTCCACTTCTTTTAAATGCTGAAGCAGACGGATATCGTTCGACATTTTATGCGCGCTTGCCGCAATGCCGGCCAGTATATTGGCCACTCTCGTATCCACTTTTCTGGAATAAGTCTGCCCGGACACCGGATAACAGCTTTCAAAGCCCATTTTCCGCGCGATCATCGGATCAATCTGATCGATCGTTTCCTGGTCGCCGTCAAACAGTTCCAGAAAGCTTGCCTGCGTACCGGTCGTCCCTTTGGAACCCAGAAGCTTCATCGTAGAAAGCACGTATTCCAGATCTTCCAGATCCAGCATAAATTCCTGTATCCACAGCGTCGCACGTTTTCCGACCGTCGTAGGCTGCGCCGGCTGAAAATGCGTAAACGCCAGTGTCGGCAGATCTTTGTATTTATAAGCAAACTCCGACAGTTTCTTAATCACGTTAATCAGCTTTTGGCGTACCAGACGCAAAGCCTCCGTCATCAGAATCAAATCCGTATTATCGCCCACATAACAGGAAGTCGCGCCCAGATGGATGATTCCTTTTGCTTTCGGGCACTGTACTCCGTACGCATAAACATGCGACATCACATCATGGCGTACTTCTTTTTCCCGTTTTTTTGCCACGTCAAAATTAATGTCGTCCTGATGCGCTTTCAATTCTTCGATCTGCTCGTCCGTAATGTCAAGCCCCAGTTCTTTTTCCGTTTCCGCCAGCGCAATCCAAAGTTTTCTCCAGGTACGGAATTTCTTTTCCGGAGAAAAAATATACTGCATTTCTTTACTTGCATAACGCTCGGAAAGCGGGCTCTGATATCTGTCTGTACTCATACAACAATCTCCTTTTCATAAAACCTTATTTCGTATATTCTCCCCGGATATCGCCTTTCGGCGGCTCCAGCGGATAATCTCCGGTAAAACATCCCCGGCAGATCGACAGGCCCCGCGCGATTTCCTGCAAACGGCTGATTTCCAGATACCCCAGGGAATCTGCTCCTATGAGCCGGCATATGTCTTCTATGCTTCTGTTATAAGCGATCAGCTGGCTGCGTTCCGGTATATCCGTTCCGAAATAACACGGCCATAAAAACGGCGGCGAACTGATTCTTACATGCACTTCTTTCGCGCCCGCTTCTTTTAACATTCCTACAATCCGATCCGACGTCGTCCCGCGGACGATCGAATCGTCGATCATAACGACCCGTTTGCCGCGTACAGCTTCTTTCAGGACGTTCAGTTTGATCCTGACTGCGGATTCCCGGCTGCTCTGCTTCGGTTTGATAAAGGTTCTGCCGACATATCCGTTTTTCACAAACGCCATCCCGTAAGGAATCCCCGACTCCATGGCATACCCAAGCGCCGCTTCATTGCCGGATTCCGGCACGCCTACGACCAGATCCGCTTCCGCCGGGGAATCCTTTGCCAGAAATCTCCCGGCCTGGATTCTGGACTGGTAAACGCTGACCCCGTCGATATGGCTGTCCGGCCTCGCGAAATAAATATATTCAAATACACAGCGCGCTTCCCGTTCTTTGGGCAGACACAGCGACAAATCCGACCGGATACTGCCGTCTGGCATGACCGTAACGACTTCTCCCGGCCGTACGTCGCGGATATATTCTGCTCCCGCCGTTTCCAGCGCGCACGTTTCAGACGCCAGAATATAAGCCTGGTCTCTTTTCCCGATACATAACGGTTTAAATCCGAAAGGATCCCGCGCGCCGATCAGTTTCCGCGGACTGGCCACGACGAGGGCATACGCCCCTTTAATTTTATTTGCCGCTCGGACCACCGCTTTTTCTACGGAATCTACATTCAGGCGTTCCCGCGCGATATGGTACGCAATGACTTCCGAATCGATCGTCGTCTGGAAAATCGCGCCGGTATAGGCCAGATCTTCCCGCAGCTCATTGGCATTGATCAGATTTCCGTTATGCGCTAACGCCAGCGTTCCTTTTACGTAATTTAAAACGAGCGGCTGCGCGTTTTCGCGCGTGGAAGCCCCTGCGGTCGAATATCTGACATGCCCGACCCCGATATTGCCATGCAGCGAGTCCAGTTGTTCCGTCGAGAACACTTCGTTGACCAGTCCCATCCCTTTATAGGAAAGCACTTTTCCCTTCGGCCCGTTCGTATCGCTGACGGCAATACCGCAGCTTTCCTGCCCGCGGTGCTGCAAAGCAAACAATCCGTAATAAATGGAAGATGCTACGTCACCGCCGGAAAAATCATACATGCCAAATACGCCGCACGCTTCATGCGGCAGATCAAAAATATCTTTCTTATCCTCTGTTATCGTTTCTGACATTTTTCCATCCCCGGCGCCGTTATGCTAAACCTATTCTTTTCATAACTTCTTTATACGCGTCCTCGACATTGCCAAGATCCCGGCGGAAACGGTCTTTGTCCAGTTTTTCTTTTGTTTTGGAATCCCACAGACGGCACGTATCCGGCGAAATCTCGTCTGCCAATATAATCGTATCTTTATAACGGCCAAATTCGATCTTAAAATCAATCAGATCAATTCCCGCCTCTTTAAAGAATTTCTTCAATACGTCGTTTACCTGAAATGCATATTTTGTGATCGTATCAATTTCTTCCCGCGTTGCAAGTCCCAGTGCAATCGCAAAATAGTCGTTGATCAACGGATCTCCGAGCGCATCGTCCTTATAACTGAATTCCAGTGTCGGAGCCAGCAGCTCTTTTCCTTCTTCTACGCCAAGGCGTTTGGAAAAACTGCCTGCCGCTACGTTCCGGATAATGACTTCCAACGGAACAATTTCTACTTTCTTTACTACAGTTTCCCTGTCGCTTAATTCTTCCACAAAATGGGTCGGCACGCCTTCTTTTTCAAGCACCTGGAACACATAATTCGTCATACGGTTATTAATTGCGCCTTTTCCGACGATCGTTCCTTTCTTTTCCCCGTTAAATGCAGTGGCGTCGTCTTTATAATCCACGATCAGCAAATCTGCATCTTTCGTACGGAATACTTTTTTCGCTTTTCCCTCGTATAACTGTTCTAATTTTTCCATTTTTTACACCTGTCCTTTTCTTCTTTTCGATTTTATCTGCAACAGAGTACCTACATGAGTATAATACAGCAGAATCCTCAAAGTCAATCCATAAAGTATGACCGTCTGTTTAACCGCCGTTTTTTATGCTTTCGATCATCGCATATTTTAAATCCAGAGCCCTGTCTTTCAGCCGGTTCGGCGTCGATTTATTTGTCACCACGCTTGAAATCAGTTTGGACGCCACGGTATACTCTTTAAAATAAGCCGCCATATAACTAATCATATATTCTGTCGTATTCTGGTCCATGCCGCAGATCGGAAACATCTCTTCCTGCATGGCATGCAGCAGGCCGTCATATGCCTGCCTGTAAAACTGCTCTTCCGCTTCCTTTATTTCATCGTACTCCGCTCCCGGAGATAACTGCTTTGCTTTTTCCCGGAGCAGCCAGGCAATATTCAGGCAGTAATGGGCTTTTTCGCTTGCTTTCGCTTTTTTTACAACTGCATTAGCAAGCCCCATTTTATAACATTGTAACGCATAATCATAGGAATATATCGGCGCGTCATATATCATCTGCGGTTCAAAGGTCTGCGTAATCCCCTCTCTGATCAGTTTCATCTGATAATTGGACAGCCTGTCATAATACCGCTGCATTGCGCTGTAACCACAGTACGGACAGGAAATCGCCTCATATTTTAAAATATCTATTTTTTCTGCGCGCGGACGCAGATCCGCGTCCGAAGGCGCCCGCCGGATTCTGGAATTACGCAGCGCTTTCACGGTAAAAACGTGCCCGCAGATTTTGCAGGTGATTTTGCGGTCATGAATCAGCTCCATCTCCTGTTCCTGCGGTGTCAGCTCTTTCTTTTGATTCTGCCTGTTTTTTTCCTGTTTCTCCGTGTCGCTCTCTTCATCAAACAAATGATTCGCAATATCCACGTTTACCCCGAATATAGATAAATCCGAAAACTTTCCCATCCTCTCTCCCCTTGTCTTATCCGTTTTTTGGCAGTTTAAAAGAACTTTTTAAGGAAACAATCCGGTTAAATACCAGCGCCTCTGGCCTGGAATCTTTTGCATCGACACAGTAAAATCCGTTCCTTACGAACTGAAAGCTGTCATATCCTTTTGCTCCGGCAAACGCAGGCTCCAGATAACAGCCGGTACGCACCTTTTTCGAATCCGGATTGATATTGATGCTTCCGTCTTCATTATATACGCCTTTTTCTTCGTCCACAATATTTTCAAACAGCCGGACTTCCGCCCGGATCGCCGTATCCGCACATACCCAGTGGATCGTGCCCTTTACCTTTCTCCCATCCGGACTGTTTCCGCCTTTTGACGCCGGGTCATACGTACAGTGAATTTCCGTAATCTGCCCGTTTCCGTCTTTTTCAAAACTTACACATTTTACAAAATAGGCATTCATCAGGCGCACTTCATTGCCTGGATACAACCGAAAATACTTTTTCGGCGGTTCCTCCATAAAATCTTCCCTCTCAATATACAGTTCCCGCCCGAACGGCACCTGCCGCATGCCAAGCGATTCATTTTCCATATTGTTCGGTACGTCCAGATATTCGATCTTCCCCTCCGGATAATTATCAATCACCACACGGACCGGATCCAATACGGCCATCATGCGCGGTTTTTTCAGTTTTAAATCCTCCCTCAGGCAATACTCCAACATCGCATAATCCGATATGGAATTTGCCTTTGCCACTCCGCCGAGCTCAATAAATTTCTGTATTGATTCCGAAGTAAATCCCCGCCGGCGCAGCGCGGAAACAGATACCAGACGTGGGTCGTCCCATCCGTCTACCAGGCCGTCTTCCACTAACTTTTTGATATACCTTTTTCCGGTCACGACATTTTTTAAATACAGCTTTGCAAACTCGATCTGTTTCGGGGGGTGCGGATACTCCAGTTCACGCAGCACCCAGTCATATAACGGCCTGTGGTCTTCAAATTCCAGCGTACAAATCGAATGCGTCACTCCTTCGATGGCATCCTCCACCGGATGGGCAAAATCATACATCGGATAAATGCACCACGCATCTCCGGTATTATGATGTTCCATATGCGCTACACGGTAAATGACCGGATCTCGCATATTAATATTCGGGGACGACATATCAATCTTCGCACGAAGTACTTTTTCCCCATCCTGAAATTCCCCGTTTTTCATCTTTTCAAACAGTTCGAGATTCTCTTCTACGCTCCTGCCGCTGTTCGGGTCTTCTTTTCCTGCCTGTGTCAGCGTTCCGCGGTATTCCCGTATCTCCTCTGCGGACAAATCAGATACATAAGCTTTTCCTTTTTTAATCAGTTTTACGGCCGCTTCATACATTTTCGGAAAATAATCGGAAGCAAAATACAAATGTTCGCCCCAGTCCGCTCCCAGCCATTTGATGTCTTCTTTGATGGATTCTACAAATTCCTGCTTTTCCTTTGTCGGGTTTGTATCGTCAAACCGCATATGGAATGTGCCCCCATACTGTTTTGCCAGGCCATAGTTTAATAAAATAGATTTGGCATGGCCGATATGAAGATATCCGTTCGGCTCCGGCGGAAAACGCGTACAGACCGTATCATATACGCTTTCCTCCAGATCTTTATCTATGATCTGCTCAATAAAATTTCTGGAAACCTTTTCTTCTGCCTCAATGCTTTCCTTCGGTTTTTTCTCTTCTAAATTATTTTCTCCCAATTTTTTCTCTCCCTTAACGTTTTCTTCCAAATTTGCTTTTTCCTCATTTTACCGCCTAATATGCTGATGAGTAAATAAATGCTCCTGGCAATACTCATAATTTCCGTCGCATTTGGAGCAGAAACGGAATACAAGCGTCGGATCATCTTTTTCCGTACGACCGCAAATCGCGCATTTATGTTTTGCCAGCGACGGATTTGTCCTCGTCTGTTCGCGGTAAACTTTTTTCCGATGTATTTCGCCTGGCGACATTCTCCGGTAATCTCTTGTCGAGAAAAAGAAAATAACAAAGTTTAGCAGCGACATAATGATTGCGATCCTGCCCGGCCAGTCTGACGTTATCATACTGTAAACCACCAACGCCAGATATACGTACGCCATCCATTTCATTTTGATTGGAATGATAAAATACAGCATCACCTGCATATTCGGATAACACATGGCAAACGCCAGGAAAATTGACATATTAATATAGTAAGTACTGAAATAACCTCCCATCAATACCTGCTGTCCCTGGATAAAATACAGCGCAAATGCTCCGATAATTGTAAACAGGATGCCTCCCCAGATATACGCGTTAAACCGGAACGTCCCCCAGGTGCGTTCCAGGTTCATCCCGAGCTGATAATAAAACAGCATCATGATAATCGCCCAGATGATTCCGGTTCCCGGCGGGATAAATACCCAGCTAATCAGCCTCCAGATCTGCCCGTGCAGAATAAAATACGGTTCCAATGTCAGCCAGCTTAAAAAAGCCGGATGAATCACCTGGATAATATATCCTACAATATATGCGCCGATCAGATAACGCATCAGGTTCGGTATCGCAAGTTTTCCAAACCTGCGTTCCAGTTTGTTCAGAAAATTCATTTTTTCACCACTTTCTTCCTAATAGGCAGATACCCTGAAAACTCTTTTCTGCACCTGCTTTTGTGGATTCATTATAATTTCCCCAGGTTTTTTTGTCAACAATTCCCTACACGAATACAAATAAAATTTTAAGTTCCCAATTTACCATATAGAGCATAAAATTAAATAAGGAAATCATACGGAATAATATAAATGGAATTTGTGGAAAAAACAGAACACTCTTTACACTCACAGACACTTACAGAAAACAGGACACGGGAGCACGGCATCCTCCATAAAGTACAAAAAGGCGAAACCATGTATACGATCAGCAGGAAATATCATATCCCGCTCACGGAACTTATGTATGCCAATCCTTATGTAGACGTCTATAATCTGATCCCGGACGATGAACTGTCGGTCCCGGTCGGCCCAAAACAGTAAATTCCCTCCGGGTATACCTTTTGGGCCATAATTCAGGCCCAAAAAGAGGAAATGTGAATTTATAGTTTTTTCATTGTTTTTTCAGGAAAGCTGTTGTATAATGCTTTAAGTTTATGATAAATTTCAACAATTCAGTCACGCCATTTGCAAAGGCGTTTTCAGCGCTTTCCCGCTGCTTTGCAGCTGACTTTTTAGAAAAAAGGGTGGTTTTATGAAAACAAAAGCACTATACAAATTAGGTATTGATATCGGTTCCACTACTGTAAAAATTGCTTTGCTGAACGAGGCAGATGAACTTATTTTTTCCGATTATAAAAGGCATTTTGCCAATATTCGGGAAACGTTGCACGATCTGATCGCGGACGCTTACCAAACGGCGGGCGAGATCGAAGCCTCTCCGATGATCACCGGTTCCGGCGGCCTGACGCTGGCAAAACATCTGGAAGTCCCGTTTGTACAGGAAGTCATTTCCGTTTCCACTGCGTTGCAGCATTACGCACCGCAGACGGATGTGGCGATTGAACTCGGCGGCGAAGACGCCAAAATCATCTATTTTGAAGACGGTAATATCGAGCAGCGGATGAACGGCGTATGCGCCGGAGGGACCGGCTCTTTTATCGACCAGATGGCTTCCCTCTTACAGACTGACGCCGCTGGCGTTAATGTATACGCCAAAGATTACAAAGCGATCTATCCGATTGCCGCGCGCTGCGGCGTATTCGCCAAATCCGACATTCAGCCTCTGATCAACGACGGCGCCACGAAAGAAGACCTGTCGGCTTCGATCTTTCAGGCGATTGTCAACCAGACGATCAGCGGCCTTGCATGCGGGAAACCGATCCGCGGTCATATTGCGTTTCTCGGTGGGCCGCTGCATTTCATGCCGGAACTTAAAAACGCGTTTATCCGTACGCTGCAACTGGACGACGAGCATATTATCGCTCCGGAAAACTCCCATCTATTCGCGGCGATCGGTTCCGCTTTAAACTATAAACCAGAATGTACCGTACGTTTGTCTGACTTCACGGAAAAATTATCGCAGAATATCCATATGGAATTTGAAGTTGCCCGTATGGAACCGCTGTTCGCCACACAGGAAGATTATAACGCCTTTATCGCCCGCCATGACATGCATAAAGTAACGACTGGTAATATTTCCTCCTACGAGGGCAACTGCTACCTCGGCATTGACGCCGGTTCCACGACGACCAAAGTAGCTCTGGTAGCAGAAGACGGCTCTCTGCTTTACTCTTTCTACAGCAGCAATAACGGCAATCCTCTGGCGACAAGCATCGCCGCCATGAAAGAAATCGATAAACTGCTGCCAAAAAAAGCCAGAATCGTTCACTCCTGCTCGACCGGATACGGAGAAGCGCTGATCAAAGCCGCCCTGAATCTGGATGAAGGAGAAGTGGAAACGGTTGCTCACTATTACGCGGCTGCATTTTTCAATCCTGACGTCGACTGCATCCTTGACATCGGCGGCCAGGATATGAAGTGCATCAAAATCAAAAATAACACGGTAGACAGCGTGCAGTTAAACGAAGCCTGCTCCTCCGGGTGCGGTTCTTTCATTGAAACCTTTGCAAAATCACTGAATTACAGTGTAGAAGATTTTGCAAAGGAAGCTTTGTTTGCCAAAAATCCGATTGATCTTGGTACGCGGTGTACAGTATTTATGAATTCCAAGGTAAAGCAGGCGCAGAAAGAAGGGGCATCCGTGGCGGACATTTCCGCCGGGCTTGCTTACTCCGTCATCAAAAACGCTTTATTTAAAGTAATTAAACTGACCGACGCTTCCGATCTCGGAAAAAACGTGGTCGTTCAAGGCGGTACGTTTTATAATAACGCCGTTTTGCGGAGTTTTGAAATGATCGCCGGCTGCCAGGTGGTGCGTCCGGATATCGCCGGCATTATGGGCGCGTTCGGCGCGGCGCTGATTGCCAAAGAACGTTATGAAGAAGGCACCGTTTCCACGATGCTTCCGATGGAAAAAATTCTGGATCTTTCCTTTGAAACGCGCCTCTCCCGCTGTAAAGGCTGTACAAATAACTGTTTGCTGACAATCAATAAATTCAACGACAACCGCCAGTACATTACCGGAAACCGATGCGAACGAGGAATCGGGAAAGAAAAAAATGCAGCGAAGATTCCGAATTTATTTGAATACAAACATGAACGGATTTTTGATTACGAACCTCTTGCCGCCGAAAAAGCGGCCCGCGGCACCGTAGGGATCCCGCGCGTACTGAATATGTACGAAAATTTCCCGTTCTGGGCTACGTTTTTTAACGAATTATCGTTCCGTTTCGTCCTCTCCCCGCAATCTACGAGAGATATTTATGAAATGGGTATCGAATCCATTCCCAGCGAATCGGAATGTTATCCGGCGAAGCTTGCGCACGGACACATTGCATGGCTGATTAAAGAAAATGTGGACTTCATCTTCTACCCGTCCATTCCGTATGAACGGCAGGAATTTGACAACGCCGACAACCATTACAACTGCCCGATCGTAACCTCCTATTCGGAAAACATTAAAAATAACGTAGACGAAATTACAAACGGCCAGGTACGCTTTTTAAATCCGTTTATGCCGTTTACCAATCTGGAAGCGCTGACGAAACGTCTTGTGGAAATCTTCAAAGAAGAATTTGATATCCCGGCCGCCGAAGTGACAAAAGCGGCGGAAAAAGCATGGAACGAAATGGACCAGGCACGTCAGGACATGTGGCGCATAGGCGCGCAGACGCTGGACTATATGAAAGAAACCGGAACGCCGGGAATCGTGCTTGCAGGCAGGCCGTACCATCTGGATCCGGAAATCCACCACGGAATACCGGAAATGATCAATTCCTATGGCTTTGCCGTATTAACGGAAGATTCCATTTCCAACCTGGGCGAAGTCGAACATCCGCTTATCGTACTGGACCAGTGGATGTACCATTCCCGTCTGTACGCAGCGGCCAATTATGTGAAAAAGTGCGAGAACTTAAACCTGATCCAGTTAAACTCATTCGGATGCGGACTGGACGCCGTTACGACGGACCAGGTAAGCGATATCCTGACACAGTCCGGCAAAATTTATACGTGCTTAAAAATAGACGAAGTAAATAACCTGGGAGCGGCTCGGATCCGTATCCGTTCGCTGATCTCTGCAATCCGCGCAAGGCAGCGCAAACAGGAAACCCGGAAAGTGGTACCGGCAAATTATAACCGTTCCGTCTTCACGGAAGAAATGCGCAAAAACTATACGATCCTGGCTCCTCAGATGTCGCCGATGCATTTTGATTTACTGGCTCCGGCATTTAATTCTTCCGGCTACAATCTTGTCGTACTGGACAACGACAATAAACATGCCGTGGACGCCGGATTAAAATTCGTAAACAACGACGCCTGCTATCCGTCCCTGATGGTCGTCGGCCAGGTCATGGACGCGATTACGTCCGGAAAATACGACTTGTCCAAAACGGCGATTATGATGTCGCAGACCGGCGGCGGCTGCCGTGCTTCCAATTATGTCGGCTTCATCCGCCGCGCGCTGGAAAAGATCGGGCATCCGGAAATTCCGGTTATTTCCTTAAACTTAAGCAGCCTTGAAAAAAATCCGGGATTTAAGATTAACTACGAGCTTGCCAAAAAATGCATTTACGCTCTCGTATTCGGCGACGTTTTCATGCGCTGCGTGTACCGCGTGCGCCCGTACGAAGCAGAACCGGGATCCGCAAACGCCATGCATGAAAAATGGAAAAAACGGGTGCTGGAATTTGTCGCTTCGGACAAAATACCGAAACACCGGAAATTTAAACGGCTCTGCCGGGAAATCATCCGGGATTTCGACAACCTGCCGTTAAAAGACATAAAGAAACCGCGCGTCGGCGTAGTCGGTGAAATTCTCGTAAAATTCATGCCGGCCGCCAACAACCATCTGGTAGAATTGTTAGAGGCAGAGGGTGCGGAAGCCGTCGTACCCGACCTGATGGATTTCTTCCTCTACTGCTTCTACAACAATAATTTTAAGCGCGACGCTCTCGGAATGTCCAAAAAAACTGCGTTCTTATGCAATCTCGGCATCAAAGCCTGCGAATGGCTGCGAAGCGCCGCCCGGAAAGAATTTGAACGCAGCAAACGTTTTGACGCGCCAGCCCATATTGATACACTGGCAAAATACGCCGAACCGTTCGTATCATTGGGCAATCAAACCGGAGAAGGATGGTTCCTAACTGGCGAAATGATCGAACTGATCCACAGCGGCGCCAACAATATCGTGTGTACGCAGCCGTTCGCCTGCCTGCCGAACCACATCGTAGGCAAAGGCGTTATCAAAAAGATCCGGCATGAATATCCGAAATCAAACATCGTCGCCATCGACTTTGACCCGGGCGCAAGCGAGGTAAATCAGTTAAACCGAATCAAACTGATGCTCTCCACAGCAGTAAAAAATCTGGGAACGGGACAAATGTGACAAAAATATTTTTCAGACATATTATAAAAAGTACCGCAATTTTTAAGAGTTGCGGTACTTTTAAGCTTTCTGGTATTTTTAGCTACAAGAAATATTTAGAACTTCCCTGCGTTCGCAGCTTCCTCACAGGATACATGAAACTGCGAAAATATAATGTTTGATCCATCAAAGTGTAGGAATAATCAAGGAATAACCTACACTCATAAACTTTTTAAAACACTATTTTACCCTCCGTCTGCTTTTTCAAAACGGTTTTCATTTAAACATAACCTATATATTACTTTCGATCCAATGTCTGACTATGTATTCCCAATCCATACCATCCTGCAATACACGAAGCACAGTTACTTCCATCTTTTCTTCGTTTACAGTATAAAACAATAAATGATTATTATTTGGTTTTAAATAAATATCGTATCCCCTATATTGCAAACCTGTAATTCCATATCTGGTTGGAAACGTTTCTAATTCCAGTATGGCTTTCCTTATTTTATTGGAAAAATTCTGAGCATAATCACGATACTTAAAATTTTCAATAATATACTTCTTCTTATTCTTTATATCCAGTTTCCCGCTTCGTGCTATTACTACTTTATATTGCTTTGTCATTAGTACTCCTTATACTTTGTCGATTTCTTCCCATGCCTCATCTATAGTCTGCACTCTGCCATTTTCCATGTCGTCAATCGCTTCATCCAGTTTTCCTAATAAAACATTCATCGCATCGTCTATCGTATAAGTAGACTCTGTTGTTTTTACAGCCTCTGCTAATGCCATATCCATCATCCTTTCTTAAACTTTGATAATAATATATTACCACAATCTGAGCAAAATATCTATTCCGCTTTTCATAACTGTTTGTCCATATAATTTAATATATATCATTATAAAAATATAGGAAAGCAATGCAAGAATAACAATAAAAATCACGTAGGAGCGACCATCGTTCGGCCACTCCCAAGCGCTTTTCTTTACAAACATTTTCTCTTAAACCATTCCCAGCAATGACTTCCACATTTTCTTCCCGGCCGTAATCTCTCCATCCGGTTTTTTGTACCTCAGAACATTTTTCTGGTATGCGTTTACTGCTGCTTCCATTCCGACACCAAAGCAAGGCGTTTTCCCCTGATCTGCTTCAATTGCCCCGGAATAATATCCCAATGCTTTCAATCGGCGTTCTAACGGTGTTACTACTGCATGGTGTTTATTCTTTGTTCGTGATACCGTAACGGTGTTTCTGATCGTTTCCCTGCCAGATTTTCCGTCCACTACAGAGCCAGTCGTTGCCTGCACGTCCATAATAAACTG
>JAAWJJ010000007.1 GCA_022796875.1 Eubacterium sp.
AACATGGAAATCATAGAAAGGAAGCAGACGAGATGCTGCTTATAAAAACATGGAAATCATAGAAAGGAAGCAGACGAGATGCTGCTTTTGAAAGGAGAGAGTTGAATGGGGTTATGTGTAACGGGCGGAGCGATGATGACCTGTACTTTCGGGATGGCGCCCTCTGCCTTGACGGTGCTTCCGACGGCGCAGGTGATGTCTGCCATGCCTCTGGCGACCATTATGGATAACGTCCCGATGGTGAATATTCTGCCGTTCGGTATGTGCAGCAGCCTGTCAAATCCTACGGTAGCGTCGGCAACGGCGGCAGCGATGGGAGTATTGACTCCAATGCCATGCGTACCAGTTCCGGCCGGCCCCTGGGCGCCGGGAGTTCCTCAGGTACTGATCGGCGGCAAGCCTGCGTTAAACAATCAGTGCAAATTGACTTGCGCGTATGGAGGAATGATACAGTTTACAAATTCCGGATGTATGACGGTCCAGATGTAGGGAGAAAAGGTAGGGAGGCACATATGAAGCGAAAGCGTTTGTTTGGTGCAGGAGTGATCGTATTGGCCGCACTGATCGTAAGCATAATTTTAAGCTGCCGTCACAGGGAACTGAAATTTCATTATATCGAGCAGATTCATTTTCAGGATGGGTATTTGTATTATACGGACCGGGGAGAGGATGATAATTTCCGCATCATCCTCTCCGATCCGGAAGGAAAGCAGGGGGACGCCGTCAAATACTTCCGTTATGGAAAAGGAACTTACCGTACCGTGCGGCAGTTGTTTTTCGGCGGACAGGGAGAAACATACGCGTTGATCGAGGAAACTGACGCTGCATCCGGGCAGCCCGCCGATTGTTCCGTTTTCCGGTGTGATTTTGAGAAAGGGAAACTCGTAAAGACGGAGTTTGATTTTACCGGATACCGCCGGGAGAACCAGGAGATTTACATACAGGGAATGAGAAACGGCGGCATTTATTATTTTGTCATTCCGCAAACGGCGGAAAAAAGGACGGAACTCTGCTTCCTGGATTCAAAGGGAGAAAAACGGCAGATCGATTCCTTATTGCTGGAGCATCCGTATTTAAAATCACAGTTTTTTTTCAGTGAAAACGGGATGCTGTTATGGATGGATTACAGCGGGAAACTGGCGGTGAAAAAAGCCGGGGAAGACAAGGGAGCGGAGATCGCGGGAATTACGGATCAGGCCGGTTCTTTTAAAAGCCTGTCGGACGACGGCGTCCATACGGCGTTTGTAATAGATTATGAAGCGGACCGGATCCAGGCGGTCGACCTTGAACATATGTCGGCAGATACCGCTTATACGGCGGAAGAAATCCGGAAACAAAAAGAGGATTTTTCTTTTCGGAATTTGCAGAACCCGGACTGTACCAAAACGGGATTTTGTGCAGGGATCCGAAAGGAAAAGGCGGATGATACCGCTTTGGCCTGCTGGTACCATGACGGCGTTTATCTGGAAACGGACAGAGTGGCGCTGCGGTTAAAAACCGTCGTCCGTTCGATGGCCGGAGTATACGGGATTATTGCCGTTATTACGTTTTTTGTGTGGCTCTGCTGGTATATTTACTGCAAATACCGGATGCAGACGATTCTGGTGCGTCTGGCGCTTGTCCTTATCGTGGGATTGTTTGCGGTAGATTACGGACTGGAATGGTGGATCAGGCAGACGGTTCAGGGGCGGCTGGAAAAGAACCAGACGCTGGCATTGTCCATACTGGGCGAACAGTTAAAAGAGCATATTACGGAACAGATAGAAGAGCATATTACAGAACAGATAGAAGAGCATGTAACAGATCGGATAGAAGAAGACGCCGGCGCTCTTCCGCTGGGAAGCGAAGACTGGCTTTTGCATCGCGGGCAAACCGGGAAAAACGGGGAAAATACGGAATCCGAAGAAATGATGCAGTATATTTACAGCATTATCCGGGCAGAAGAAGACGGGACTTTAAAAACCGGAGAATCCGTGTCGGAATATAAAGGGGTTCCGGTGGAATGGAGTTATTCCGGGCAAAGCCTGGAAGCCATATATGCTGCTTATGAATCTTTGGAAAGCGTAGTTTTATTCGAAGAAAACGAAACCGGAAAATGGAACAACCGTTTTCTTCCGCTTGTACTCGGAAACGGCAAGGTTTACGGAGTATTAGCGCTGTCCGTAAACGGAAACCTGCTGGATTACCAGATCTGGCAGTATCAGCAAAATTTGAAGTCCGTGTCGCTCGGACTGCTTCTGATTTTGTCCGTTATATTGATATTTATTTTGTTTTTATTTTTAAGGCCGTTAAAAAATTTGAAAAAAGGAGCCGGCAGGCTTGCAGCCGGAGAATTGGGAATTACGGTTCCGGTGCGCGGGCATGATGAAATTTCCGGTATTTCAGCAGCTTTTAACCAGATGTCGTCAGGACTGGCAAACTATGTGCGGGATATTCAGGATATGTCGGACGGTTACTACCGTTTTATACCGGCTAAAATTTTGGAGCTGCTGGGAAAAAAGTCGATACAGGAAGTACAGCTGGGGGATGAGATCACCGAAACGATGACGATTCTGTCCGTATATGCGGCAAATCATCAGAAACAGGAAAAAAACTGGTCCGCCAAAAAAGTATACCAGGAGATCAACCGGCTGATGGAAGTTCTGGTCGCCGCAGTCGCCGGACACCACGGCGTAGTAGAGCATTTTGAGGATACCGGGCTGTCCGCATTTTTTACGGGGAACAGCCGGGAAGCATTGGATGCGGCGATTGAAATCCACAAGGCTCTGGAGAAACAGGAATATGGGAAAGGGCGTACGATTGCGATCAGCTACGGCCAGGTTATGACGGGGGTGATCGGATATGAAAACAGAATGGAAGTCGCAACGATTTCGGTTCATTCGGATCTGGCAAAAATGCTGTGCCGGAAAGGGGAAACTTACGGAGCCGGAATCCTGATTACCCACCCGGCATATCAGCAGATCGACGATTTTGAAAAGCATTACCATGCCCGGTATTTGGGAAACGTTTTTGTCAGCGGGAAAGATACGCTGGAACGGATTTACGACGTATACGATGGCGACAGCGAAGAGGACTTTTATTACAAAGAACTGACAAAACCTTTGTTTGAACATGGAGTGGAATTGTTTGTGGCAAAGAAATTTTATGAGGCGAGGCTTGTGTTTGTAAAAGTATTAAAACAGTATCGGAAAGACCGGGCGTCAAAAGAATATTTGTATCGGTGCGACAAATATTACAAGCTGGCGGATACGGACGAAGCGGAAACGGTAGTGGAGCATTTTTAAAAGGAGGTGGTACGGGATGGGCGATACGCTTTTGAAAGAAAAAGAGAAAAAGCCGGAAACAGGGCAGGCGGAAAGAGATTTGACGACATTGCAGCAGGGGGATCCTGTGCCTTTGCAGGATGCGGGAAACGCTGCGGAAACGGAAGAAGAGCAGGCAGTGCAGCCTCTGCAGGATGCCGGAAATACGAATACGGCGCTGCCCGGTGAGGCGGCAGCCAATACGGGGATGTCTGGCGTGTCAGCAGCCGCTGCCCAGGATTTGCAGGAGCAGGAAAAGTCGGAGGATACAGGAACCGGTGTGGAAGAAGAACAGGACGAATCGAAGGAAGCAGGAAACGGAGCGGAAACGGCGCAGGATGAAGTCAACAGGGAACTGTTGAAAACGATGGAAAAGGTAAGCGGGGCAGAAGGAGGCAAAGGCAAAAAAGACGAGGGGGAACAGGAGGATCCGTATTTTGATAAACTACCCGTCAAATGGAAAGAGAGTAATTCCAAACCGATCGAAACGGACGCGATGGCGCAAGAGATCAAGGCAAAGATTGGGAAACTCAGGGAATCCGGCCTGTATCAGGCGGTCGTTGTATCCCGGCTGCTTAAACAAAATAAATCCAATCCTGTAGCCGCCGGGATGCTTTCACGCGCGATGAACGCTTCCGCATGGAATTATGCGGCAGATCTGAACGCAGGCGTGACAGGGTTTACGGGTCTGTTGTCCACGTTTGATAAAAATGCCAAAAGCCAGACCGTTTATCAGGGCATATCGCTGGTAACAAACATGGTTACGGTCATTACTTCCATCAAAAATATTTTTCAGAAAGTAAAAGGCCTGCAATTTAAAAATACGGTGGACGCATGGATCGGAAACCTGTTTCTGGGAATCGGTATTATCGGGGATTTTGCGCTGGCTTTTGCAAAATCGGTAGCGATTGCCAAAACGATCGCTTCCTTTGCAAAAAAGGACCTCCCGATTTTAAAAAAGATTTCAAACTGGATGTTTCTGGCAACCGGGACCAGTCAGGCGATCGCATTGATGAATACTTCCCGGGCATTGTATAAAGGGTGGTCGGGAATCCAAAAGCTGGAAACGGCAAAAGCGGGACTTTGGGCGAAAGCAAAACTGGCGGTTCACGCCGCGCTCGGGAGAGGAAGCGGGGCAAAAGCGGCGCTGCAGGCTGGAAACGCCGGCATGGAAACCGAGAGCGAAAGCACCGCGCCGGCAGCCGAACAGCAAACAGAGGGCGAAAGCGCCGCGCCGGCAGCCGAACAGCAAACGGAGGGCGAAAGCGCCGCACCAGCAGCTGAACAGCAAAAAGCGCCGGCAGGGCAGGCTCCTCTGACCGAAAAAGAAAAGAAAAAACGCATGGCGGAATTAAAGAAAAAGGATTCACGGAAAAGTGAAACAAGGTTAATTAAGGCTCAAAAAGCTTTGCAGGCGATAGAGCAGCGGGACGGCACGGAAGAAGCGGTTCCGGGCCAGGGTGTGTTGGAGGAAAGCAAAGACGATCTGATAAAATACATAGGGTTATCCAAGCGGATCAAAAAACAGAAGCATGATGAGGCGGCGTTGCTTGCATCTGCAATTAACGTTACGATGGGATTAGGCACAAGTATCATTTCCGGAGGAAAGTTTGTTGCGGGCCAGGGAGCTGCCCGAACCGGGAAAGACAGTTGGAAGACCGCGAACCAGGTGTTAGGCTATGTGTCCGCCGGAGCCGGACTTTTAACGAACAGCGCTGCTGTCGTATCTTCCGGCATCAGGATCGGCAGCAGGTTTACAAACCGGAAAGACGACCGCAGCGAAGCGGTGAAAGAACGGCTGTTCCAGAAAATAGATCAGTTAGGGCAGGACGAACGCGGACTGAAATACCTGGAAAATTCCCTGGCGGATCTTTATGCCGCTCCCAACGACGATAGTCAGATGACCGACGATGAAAAGAAGATCATAGCGGATCGGCAGGCCGGCATTTTAACACAGGCAGACGAAACGGCGCAGATGTACGGCAATACAGCAGATCTGCTGCAGACGATGGGGACGCCGGTAGGAAAACTGTCCGGAGCCAAAAACCTGAAAGAATTTAAAAAGATACTGGTGTCGGGGTTGGTGTAGTATAACTGTTAACTATAAAAATAGCTGTAATTATAAAATATGACAGAGAAGACAGGATAGGGTATGGATGTAAAACCGGAACAATATTTGGAAGAATTGCTTGTATTCGTAAAGAAAGAACTGGATCTGTATACAAGATACGCGGTGCGCCTCAGAGAAGACGGCGGCGTCCGCCATATTTATAATACGAAGATTTTTAAAGAAGAACTGCAAAATATTCTGTCCGATGAATTCCGGTCTATGGACCGGGACGCTTATCAGAAAGAGCGAAGGCAGCTTTTTCATGAATGGGACGATTTTCATGAAAGGGCGTATGAAGCCCTGAAAAAAGGCGTAATGCTGCCGTTAGAATATATGATGCGCAAATTTTTGCTGACGCCGTTTGAGCGTCATTGTGTCTGTCTGGCGGCTGCGCCGGAATTAAATCGGGAATTTGAGAGAATGTACTGCTTTTTGCAGGATGATTACAAATTAAATTATCCTACGCTGGATCTTTGTATTAAAATGTTTACGATGGATCCGGTAGAGCAAAAACGGCTGATACATTCCGCCGTACGCGAAAAAGAGCGGCTGCAGTTTATTTTTCAAAAAGATTCGGAAAACGTAAGGGGCGGATTATCGCAAAAGATGAGGCTGCGGGATGACCTGCGGGAATATCTGTTTTTTTATGAATCTGACCTGTACGGCAGAACGTCGATATATGAACTGTATGTTCCAAAGGAAGACGGCAGCAGCGCAGACGGCGGCCCGGAGATCCATCCGCAGGCCAGAGAGAGAATCCGGCGGTGCTTGGAAGAAGAAACGATGGAAAGCAAGCAGATCTTGTTTCTGAAAGGAAGCGCCGGAAGCGGCAGGAAAAGGCAGGTAAAGCTGGCGGCGGCAGAGCGGCAGCGGACCGTGCTGTTTCTGGATCTGAAAGAACTCCAAACGCAGACCGCCGCGCAGAAAAAGGAACGGATTCTGGATGCGGCAGGCAGAGCCGTACTGGACCGCGCGTTCCTTTGCTTCTGCCACTGGGAAGCGCTCTGCCGGGACGGGGTATGGGATACGGAAACCGTCTGTGAACTTTTGGGGAAAGCCGGGTTGTTTTTTCCGTCCGTATTTCTGATTTCGGAAACGGACTATCCGTCCGAAGAGCCGTTATTCGGATTTGAGCGCATCTGCCAGATGGAGCTGCGTTTGCCAGATATGCGTCAGAGAATCCGGTTGTGGGAACGGTTTTTAGCACCGGTTTTATCAGAGGAAACTCTTCTGGCGGAAAAGCTGGCGGCGCAGTTTGAATTTACGCCGGGAATGATGAAAGAGGCGTTGGAAACGGCGAAAAGGAAATCGGATTCGGCAGGATGTAAGCAGATACCGGATTCGGCAATTTATGAAGCGTGCCGACAGAAGATTTCGCATCGCCTGGGGGAGCGCGCCGACAGGGTAAACGCCGCTTATACGTGGGAAGACCTGGTTTTGGCAAAGGAGCCGAAAGAGCTGCTAAAACAGGCCTGTGCGCAGATTTCTTTCCGTTACCGTGTATATGAAGAGTGGGGATTTGAGCAGAAGCTGGCGTATGGCCGCGGGGTGACAATGCTGTTTACGGGGCCGCCCGGAACGGGAAAAACCATGGCGGCGCAGGTGATTGCCAATGAACTGAACCTGGAGCTTTATAAGGTGGACCTGTCCGGAGTATTGTCCAAATATATCGGGGAAACACAAAAAAACCTCAAAGAAATTTTTGATGAAGTGAAAAAAAGCAGAAGTATTCTGTTTTTCGATGAGGCGGACGCTTTGTTTGGAAAACGGGTCAGCGTATCGGACGCCCGGGATATCAGCGCCAATGCCCAGACGGCGTATTTACTGCAGAAGATGGAAGAATACGACGGCATTACGATTCTTGCCACGAATCTGATGCAAAACTTTGACGACGCCTATAAAAGAAGGATGAAATACATAATTTCCTTTCCGCTGCCGTCAGAAGAACAGAGAAAGAAACTCTGGGAAAACGTATTTCCGGAACAGATGCCGTTGAAAGAAGACCTGGATTTGGAGTACCTCGCCTCCAATTTTGAATTATCCGGCGCGTCTGTGAAAAATATTGCGCTGAACGCGGCGTTTCTGGCCGCATCCAGGCAGGAAATTACCGGGATGGAACATATTATGGTTTCGTTACGGCAGGAATATCAAAAGGCCGGGATGGTACTTGGAAAAGAAGAATTAAAAGAGTATTATATGTATGATACCAAGGGTTAAAAGGTCATGTATGACATGCTTGCATGTCGATACATGGCCTTGGAACCCGCAAAACACCGAAAAGAAGCCATTTTTCGCAGAAAAATGAGCGGATTTGAGGTGTTTTAGGATTGCGGGAGCATGAAATGCGGAGCAATCCGTGGTATCATAGGGATCACTTTTTGACACCAACATTATATGTATTAAGGAAAGGTAAAGATATATGGGAAAAGAGCAGCTGCGGGAAAAATTAAAACAGTTGGATCATTATTTGCGGACTCTGGATTTTCAGAGCACGCTTTTGGAAGAGGATACTGCCATTCCTATGGATACCCTGGCGGTTCCTTTAAAAATTGGGGAAGAATTAAGCATTGATATATCCTGTAATTTTGTAGAAGCGCCGGATGTGGGGCATATCCTGCAGTTTTACGGGCAGATCGTACTGACGGAGGTATTAAAGGAAACGTCGGATTCGATTACGGATAACAGTATACTGGCGTTGTTAAACGAATTAAACCGGATGGTTCCCATAGGGCAGTTACTGTATCTGACGGATGTGCCGGAGGAAAAGAGGATCGGCATCCGCTATACGATGCTGACGGATCTGGACGGGGAACTTGAATTAAATAAATGTGCGGGGGTAATCATGCTGCTGATGCACATTTATGAACTGTTATGCAGCAGCCTGTTAATATTTCTGGAAGAAAAATCCGTGGAAACAACGATACGGGTCATAAACGATCTGCTTTTGGAAGAACAGGCGTAAAAACGTTTCCGATACTTTTCGTTTTCTTTTGTAATCATGATAAAAACCGATAAAACCGGATACACTAATCAGAAAACAGGTAGTGAAAAACAGCAGGAGGTTTTATCATGGTAAATATTCAGAAAGCGGCGATTATCGGGTGCGGATTTGTCGGAATGTCTACGGCGTTCAGCCTGATACACAACGGACTTTTTTCAGAACTGGTGCTTTTGGACGCAGACGCCAGAAAGGCGGAGGGAGAGGCAATGGATTTAAGCCATGGCCGCCCGTATTCCAAAACAATGAAAATTTATGCAGGCGATTACAGCGATATCGGAGATTGCGCCCTGATCATCGTTGCGGCGGGAGCCAATCAGAAACCGGAAGAAAAGCGACTCGATCTGGTGCAGCGGAACGTGGCGATACTGAAAAATATTGTTCCTCAGATCGTGCGGCAGAATTTTGAAGGGATCCTGATGGTGGTTTCCAATCCGGTAGATATTTTAACGTATGCGGCGTTAAAAATTTCCGGTTATCCAAAAGAACGCGTAATCGGGAGCGGAACGGTTTTGGATTCCGCGCGGTTTCGGTATTTGCTTAGCGAGCATTTGCATGTGGACAGCCGCAGCGTGCATGCGATGATTATCGGGGAACATGGGGACAGCGAACTTGCGGTCTGGAGCGGGGCTAATGTTTCCGGGATTAATATTCATGATTTTTGTGAAATCCGCGGATTTTTTGACCATAAAAAGGAGATGGAACGGATTTATTTCCAGGTTCGTGACAGCGCTTACCGGATTATTGAACGGAAAGGCGCAACCTATTATGGCGTGGCCATGGCAATCAACCGGATTGCGCAGAGCATTATCCGGGATGAACATTCGGTGCTGCCGATTTCCAGTCTGATGGAAGGGGAATACGGAATGGAAGGACTGTGTATCAGCGTACCGACAATCGTTGCCGGAAACGGCGCCGACAAAGTTCTGGAGATTCCGCTTGGGGAAGAAGAAAGTAAAAGGCTGAAAGAGTCGGCGCGGGAGTTAAAAGAAGTGATCGGGAAAATCGGGATGTAGGAAATTTTTCAGGTCACAAATTGTAATTTTCGTTTTTTTATGGTAGGATAAAAACCACAACAAGAAGATACAGGGTGATGTTTTATTTTGGATATGGTATAGTCAACGCAGGAATACACGTTTGCGCTTGCGCCGGGTTGGATGGTGTATGCGGCATGGAAAGGAAGTCGGGCAGGGCATGGTATTTGTGAATGAGGAGTTTGATTCAGCGGAAGGGATTATTGTATGTGGATATTATAAACCATACGGGAAATGGAGGAACAACCCGGAAACGGCAGGCGCGCCGTATGACCTTTACAGTGGGAAGATTCTGGATTTAAAAGAGGGAAAAAGCGGCGCGGTCAATTACTTTTATTCGCTTTTGGATGATGAGATATGTCCTGGCGTGGCGATTGCGGTAGTGCCGTCACATTCCCCTGAGAACAAGGGCGGCGGGCTGAAAGCGCTGGCAAAGAAGCTGGCTGCGCATGACCGGATTGACATGACGGAATGCCTGGTTCGAACGAAAGAGATTGAGAAGCTGTCGCACGGGGGGAGCCGGGATAAGAGTGTGCATCTGGATTCGATTGCCGTGAATCCTGATGTGCCAATTGCGGATGAGGTAGTGCTTGTAGTGGATGATGTGACTACTTCCGGCAATTCGCTTTATGCCTGCAGGGACATCCTGCTTACGCATGGGGCAAAAAGGGTTGCCCTGCTTGCGCTTGGACAGACAACGCATTAATACAGTTTGCGTGGAGGAGTTAGATATTGAAAAAGCGGCAGGGAGTGTGATGGTATGGATATGGCTGTGACGGTTTTGGAGAAGTATCCGATTAAAAAGTGTGATGCGTGGGGACTGTATGGCGGTCAGGCTGTGGTGAAAGGAGCGCCGGACTATTTGTATTACAGGGGTGATATTTCCCTCTTAAAGGAAGATGTTGTGGCGGTCATCGGCTCAAGGGAGATTTCCGAGTGGGGAAAGGCGGTCACGAAGAATATTTCAAGGGCATTGTGCAGGCGTGGGAAAACGGTCTTAAACGGCCTTGCACTGGGTTGCGATGCGGTGGCGTTAAAGGAAGTGCTGGACTGCGGCGGAAAGGCGGTTGCGGTCATGCCCTGCGGTCTGGATGAGATTTATCCGAAAACGAACCGGGAATTAGCAGAGGAGCTTTTGGAAAAGGGCGGCTGTCTTGTCAGTGAGTACCCGGCCGGTGTCCGTCCGAGAAAAGAAAGTTTTGTGGCGCGTGACCGGCTGCAGGCGCTGTTTTCGGGACTTGTAATTGTGGTGGAGTCCCGGCAGGGAAGCGGGACATGGCACACAGTGGAGTATGCAAGGAGATACCAGAAGATGGTTGCCTGTTATATTGGAAAAAATACGAAGGATGATGATGGGAACGGTATCTTGGTGCGGGATAACAAAGCATACGCGCTGAAAGATAATGCAGGTATGGACTATATTTTAGAGATGTCGCAGAACCGCTATGAGCAGATGTCGCTCTTAGTATAACGCATTGCGGGAAAATCCATTTAATGAAGCAGGCAATTGTTATATTTTGATAACGCTTTGGCAGTATATTTATGCAATTTTGCAGGAAAAAATTGACTGCCGCTATCATATTTGATATGATTGTGTAGGTGCAATTTGCCCGAACAGCGATATATAGATGTGAATTAAAGGAGTAGACAAATGAAACAGGATAAAAACATACCTTACAAAATTTACCTGGAAGAAAATGAGATGCCAACTGCATGGTATAATGTGCGGGCAGATATGAAGAACAAACCGGCGCCGTTGTTAAATCCGACCACTCACGAGCCAATGGGACACGACGACTTAAGCCCGGTATTTTGCGATGAGCTGATCGAACAGGAGCTGAATGACACGGATGCATACATAGAGATTCCGCAGGAAATCCGGGATTTTTATAAAATGTACCGTCCGTCGCCGTTGGTCCGCGCGTATTGCCTGGAGGAAAAACTGGATACTCCGGCAAAGATTTATTATAAATTTGAGGGAAACAATACCAGCGGCAGCCACAAATTAAATTCGGCGATCGCGCAGGCCTATTACGCAAAAAAACAGGGGTTGAAAGGCGTTACGACAGAAACCGGCGCAGGGCAGTGGGGAACGGCGCTTTCTATGGCCTGCTCCTATTTTGACCTGGACTGCAAAGTATACATGGTAAAAGTTTCTTATGAACAGAAGCCGTTCCGCCGTGAAGTAATGCGTACGTACGGCGCTTCCGTTACCCCGTCCCCGTCGGAAACGACGGCTATTGGCCGTAAAATTCTGGCGGAACATCCGGGAACGACAGGCAGTTTGGGATGCGCTATTTCCGAAGCGGTAGAAGTGGCTACGTCTAACGACGGGTATCGTTACGTGCTTGGAAGCGTATTAAACCAGGTATTGCTGCATCAGTCGATTATCGGAATGGAAACCAAAATTGCGATGGATAAATACGGAATCGTACCGGATGTGATCATTGGATGCGCAGGCGGCGGTTCCAATCTGGGCGGCCTGATTTCTCCGTTTATGGGAGAAAAGCTGCGCGGAGAAAAAGATTATCGGATCATTGCAGTAGAACCGGCTTCCTGCCCGAGTTTTACAAGAGGAAAATTCGCATATGATTTCTGCGATACCGGGAATATCTGCCCTCTGGCAAAAATGTATACTCTCGGCAGCGGCTTTATTCCGTCTGCGAACCATGCAGGTGGCCTGCGGTTCCACGGCATGAGTTCTACGCTTTCCCAGCTGTACCATGACGGCCTGATGGAGGCGGTTGCGGTAGAACAGACTTCCGTATTCCAGGCAGCGGAACAGTTTGCACGGGTAGAGGGGATTCTGCCGGCACCGGAAAGCAGCCATGCGATCAAAGCGGCGATAGACGAAGCGTTGAAATGCAAAGAAACCGGAGAAGAGAAAACGATCGTATTCGGCCTTACCGGAACGGGATATTTCGATATGGTGGCTTATGAGAAGTTTCATAACGGAGATATGACGGATTATATTCCGACGGACGCAGAACTACAGGTTGGATTTGACGGAATCCCGAAATTCCCGGGAAATGAATTTTAATTAAGAATTAGGAAATTGTTTTGTTTCGCAGAAAGATTCGGGTGTCAAAAGACAGTGATGTATTTTGGCATCTGAATCCTGGAAACAGACATTTGAATTTAATGATTCATACATTTTATATGTTTTTTCTCCTTTTCTCCAAAAATATCTTCATAAGATTCATAACCGGATTCCAGAGTTGCAACGTGTTCTGCTTCTTTTATCATTGCTTCTACAGCCGGACGCACCTGGCGTTTGGCAGAGATACTTATTTTTTTCATTTCCATAGGAATATTATATGTAATTCCTTTTCTTATGTCAACCACATTGTTGATAGCGGCTGTAGTATTCCGCTGAAACTTTTTGGAAGCAGTCCATATTATAAAATAGGCTGGTCAGGCAGCAGCAAACATTCTCAAAAATGATTCCAAAGTCCGTTCCAAAGCCGTTTTGCAGTTATTAAAAATGAGCCTGTAAATATGCGGTTATATGTAGTATAATAATGAAATGAAATACCAAACAAGGAGAAAAAGATAAATGGGATTGCCGGAAATTACAGGTATCGTAACAATTGTATTGCTTATTATAGTTATTATCTTGCAGATTACAGGACGTAAGAAGTCGAATAGTGGTGAAATAGCATCTTTATTGAAACATAATGCCGAGGAACAGCGTGACAGCGTGCAGAAACAAATTGCAAGCGGCGCCACAGAGCAGTTTGAGCGTTTTGGCGTGATTCAGAAAAGTATTCAGGATACGCTGTCAGCGAACCGCAGGGAGGTCAGGCAGCAGCTTGCAGAGTTTCAACAGCAGTTGGGGATACAAATGAAAGCATTGCAGGAAAGTAATGAACAGCGGCTGGAAAAAATACAGGGAGTGGTGGATGAGAAGTTACAGAAAACATTAGAAACCCGCCTTGCCCAATCTTTTGAATTAGTCAGTAAACAGTTGGAAAGCGTAGGCCAGGGGCTGGGTGAAATGAAAGCGCTTGCCGCTGATGCAAAATCGCTGAAAAATGCGCTGACAAATGTAAAAGAGCGCGGTACATACGGCGAGGTCCGCCTTGAAAAATTGCTTTCTGACATTCTGGCTCCGGGTCAATATGAAACGAATGTGGAGATTACAAATGGCAAGCGTGTGGAGTTTGCTGTAAAACTTCCCGGAAATGGCGATGTACCGCTGCTTTTGCCGATTGACAGTAAGTTCCCGATTGAAGATTATAACAAATTAATGGATGCAGAGGATAAGCAGACGATAGAAGAGGCGAGGCGTTCGCTTGCAATAAAAATCCGTGTTTTTGCAAAAGATATTAAAAATAAATATATAGTGCCTCCAAAGACGACGGACTTTGCGCTGATGTTTCTGCCTACGGAAGGACTGTATGCCGAAGTGGTGCAGAATGTGGCTTTGTTCGAAGAACTACGGGAAAAATATAAGATTACGGTAGTTGGCGCGACTACGCTTTCGGCGTTTCTGGCATCTCTGCAAATGGGTTTTAAGACGCTGGCTATTGAGCAGCGGTCGCAGGAAGTGTGGGATACTCTTCGTGCGGTAAAGGGGGAATTTGTCAAATTCGGGGATCTGCTTGACAAAGCCCAAAAGCAGATTCAGACCGCCGATAAAACGCTTGCCGAAATTGTCGGCAGACGTACAAGAGCAATTAACCGTACTTTACGCGGCGTAGAGGAACTAACAGAAGCAAATGCACCTTTATTCACAGCATTGGAGGATGATTCCGATGAATAACAGGGAGTGGATAACAATATGAAAAATGGACAGAAAAGAAGACGAAGAATTTTATTTTTTTCTATTATACTGGTTTTTTGTATTTTAGCGACCGTTGTATTTTCTGTAGCGAGGAAGATTTCACTGGAGATGTCTTCTTCTGCCATTCATAATTTGAGTGAAAGCCTGGATTTAATACAGTCTATGACGGAAGCTATTCTGGACAAAGAAGCGGAATTTCAGAAGATGATCGCACGGGAAATTGCGAATGTGGATGATCCGTATGAATTTATCAGCGCCTACGAAGAGAATCAGACGATCGTCAAACTGTCGCTTTTATATTCGGGAGAAACAAAAGGGATATCCAGCACGGGCGAAGTGTTTTCGGATGAAAAACTGGATTTTACATCCGGAAAAGAAGTTGGAGGGATACCGGTTTCACAATCTTACCTGAATGATATGGGCACCTGGGCATATACGATGAAATGCCCTGTCAGGAAAGATGGCAGGGAGATAGCGACTCTTTATGCCGAATACATTTATGAATCCTTTGAAGGAATCCTTCCGTATGAATTTTATAACGGAAGCGCCGTGTTGTATATTATGGATTCCAATAACGAACGGCTGGTATTAAAGCCTACCGGGATGGGTGAGCGGGATGCGGGCCATGTAAATCTGGAAGATTTTTACAGGGCGAATAAAATTTTGGAAAGCAGTATTCAGACAGAGGTTGCCAATAGCATAAAGCAGGGAAAGAATACCATGTTTTATCATAATATTCAGGATAAAAATTCTCTGATCTACATGTGGGCAATTAACGATGGGGCTGTTTATCTGATTGGTTATGTGCCGATTGAAGCGATCCAGCAGGAAGGGCGGTCGGTTAATCAGAGTATTCTGATCATAGTGATCATTATGCTGGCGGCGTTTTTCTTTTGCGCCATTCTGTATTTTCTGTTCCAGAAACAGCAAAGCCGGTTACAAATGGAAAGGGAGGCGGAAAAAGAAGCGCATAACAAACAACTGGCGGAGGCACTGCAGGCAGCGCAGATTGCGAGTAATTCCAAAACAACGTTTTTGTCCAATATGTCGCATGATATCCGAACGCCGATGAATGCGATTCTTGGATTTACGACGCTGCTTGCAAAAGATGCGGATCATCCGGCCAGGGTAAGGGAATATACCGATAAAATCACTTCCTCCGGACAGCATTTGCTCAGCCTGATCAACGACGTACTGGATGTATCGAAAATTGAGAGCGGAAAAGTCGTGCTTACGGTCGGCGAATTTACGCTCAATGATCTTGTATCTTCTGTAGATGCAATTATCCGTCCGATGGCAGAAGGAAAAAATCAGAATTTCCATGTTTCCGTAACGGATGTAAAACATGAGTATTTGTCAGGGGATGAAACGAGGTTAAACCAGATCATTATCAATCTTCTTTCCAACGCCGTGAAATATACGCAGGAGGGCGGAGATATCTGGTTTCGTATTATCGGAAAGCAGCAGTATTCCAGTCAGTATGAACACATCCGGATTGAAGTGGAAGACAACGGTTACGGTATGACGCCGGAATACCTGGAAATCATTTTTGACGCGTTTACCAGAGCGGAAAACAGTACGACCAATAAAGTGCAGGGAACCGGACTCGGTATGGCGATTACGAAAAATATTGTGGAACTCATGGGCGGAACCATTGATGTTACCAGCGAAGTAAATAAAGGAAGCCTGTTTCAAGTGGATCTGGAACTGCGGATTCCGAACGGGCTGGAAGAAGAGCAGTTCTGGAAAGAAAGCGGGATTTCCCGGATTCTTGCAGTGGACTATGACATGGAAACCGGCCACAGCATCCAGACGCTTTTGAAAGGCGCCGGTATGGAAGTGGACGTTGCCGAAAGTGTGGATGAGGCGTTTCACCTGGCAGAAGATGCCGCTTGTAAAAATGCGCAGTATCAGGTGATTTTACTGGCGTGGGAGATGCAGGATATGAATGGCGCCGAAGCGGCCAGAAAATTGCGCACCGTTGTACCGGAATCCGTTCCGATTCTGTTTTTAACCGATCATTTCGGGAATGAGATTCCGGAGGATACGTTTTTTATTGAAAATATCGGATTTCTTGTGAAACCGTTTTTTATATCGGCGTTTAAAGAGGAACTTCTGAAAATACAGGCGGAGCAAAACGGAGAAAGTTTTTCGGCGGAAACAAAAGAAGACGACAGTATTGCAGGGATGCATTTTCTTGTGGCGGAGGACAATGAAATCAACGCGGAGATTTTGTCGGAGCTTCTGGATATGGAAAACGCCACTTGTGAGTTCCGGGAAAACGGGCAGTTGGTGCTGGAACGTTTTGCGAACGCCGCTGCCGGTGAATTTGATGCGATTTTAATGGACATCCAGATGCCGGTTATGAACGGTTATGAAGCGTCCCGCAAAATCAGGGAACTGGACCGGGAAGACGCGCGCAGCATACCGATCATTGCGATGACGGCAAACGCGTTTGCAGAAGACGTAAAAGACGCTCTGGATGCGGGGATGAACGTTCATATTTCAAAACCGGTCGATATGAATCTCTTAAAGAAAACAGTGAAACAATATGTGAAATAATATGTAATATAATATAAAAATGAGGTGTTGGATTTTGAAAAGGCATGTAACAATAAGCTTGAAAAGAATCGTTTCCGCGGTTTTGACCGGAGCGCTGATATTTGTTCTGGCCGCCTGCGGCGGAGAAGATAATACGATTAAAAATCTGCTTTCAGACGAGGGAGAAGAGGAAAAAACCGTTAATTTGTTTGCACCGATGGAAAAATCCAAACCGGATGTGGAAAACGCCGCAAGAAGCGCGTTTGACCTGACGGTAGAAATTGCTGAAGAAGAACTGGATCTGGTGGTAGAGTACCGAACGTATACGGCGGAAAATTATAAAGAACAAACTTATGACGAGGTGGCGTTAAACCGGGCGCGTAACCATATGGATGATTTTTACCTGCTGAATCCGGATACGGTCATGGTTTTGGGAAAAGAAGGGAAGCTGTGCGATCTGTCGGATCTGGAAATTGCAGGCCATTTAAGGGAAGTGGTAAAAACGGCAAATACAATTGACGGAAAGCTGGTTGCAATTCCGCAGGAAGTCGTAGTTTATGGGTTGTTCATAAACAAAGATATGTTCAAACAGTATCATCTTTCGCTTCCGAATACCCCGGAAGAGTTTTTGGAATGTTGCAGGGTATTTCAGGAAAACGGCATTGAAACGCCGGTCGGAGCCAACCGCTGGTGGCTGGAAACGTTTGTTTTTGCTCAGGCATATGCGGAACTGTATAACGGCGGGGATACCGAAGCGAAAATAGAGGCTCTGAATAAAGGAGAAGCAAAGTACAGCGACTATATGCGTCCGGGTTTTGAATTTTTACAGGAAATGATTGATCACGGCTATATTGATGCCGAAACGGCTCTTATCTATGAAGCGATCGAAGGGGAAGGCGGCGATTTCCTGGCGCAGAAAACGCCGATCGTCAT
Organism: Eubacterium sp.; assembly: GCA_022796875.1. Classification (GTDB taxonomy): domain Bacteria; phylum Bacillota; class Clostridia; order Lachnospirales; family Lachnospiraceae; genus JAAWJJ01. The sequence continues at coordinate 17,705 of JAAWJJ010000007.1, forward strand.
GGCGTACTGGGGAGCGGCAAATGCTGAAACGGCTTATGCAAACCCGGATTTTAACATGGAAGTCATCGGATTCCCGAGTAAACTCGGACAGATGCCCGTTATGCCGATGACCGGGTTTGGAATCAGTACGGAAGCGGAGCATCTGGAAGATACCAAAAAAGTGCTGGACACTATTTTGTCGGATCAGGCGCTTCAGATTTATTCGGAAACCAATCGGGTTATTTCACCGTCCGAAAATGTGGATGTAGAGTGTGTCCCGGCGTTGCAGCCGTTAAAAGACCTGGTCGATGACGGCGTATACGTATTGGGATCGAATGCAGGCATGAACGTCGAGCAGTGGGGAAATACCTGCTTGATCGTCAGAGATCTTTTAGGCGGCGCCAGCGTAGAAGAGTGTATGGCGGAGTTTGACCGGATGCAGCAGGAATCCCTGAACCCATCAGAAGAATAACAGGTTTATGCAATATAAAGGTAAATGCGGTATGTTTGGCTTTACCGCAGTTGTTTACATTCCCTGCGGTAAAAACAAACGGAGCATATCATAGCGATCGTCCATCCGACCGGCCATGCGCACCAGATTCCCAAAGCGGAACCTGTCATGCCGGACAGGAGAAAAGCCAGAACGACACGCAGGATCAAATCGGTGAACGTAGCGGCCGTAAACTGTTTCATAGCGCTGATTCCGCGCAGAATCCCGTCCGCGGTCAGTTTGGCGGATACTACAAAATAAAACGGGGAGAGTATCCACAGAAACTGCCTGCCAGTCAGCAGCGCTTCGGCGGAATCCTGTTGCAGAAACAAAAGCAGCAGGTGTTTTCCGAAGAATAAAAACAGGATGCAAAACGGAAGACACAGGCTCCATACCATTTTCAGGCCGGCCCGGAAACCGCTTTTGATCCGTTCATATTTGCGGGCGCCGTAGTTTTGGGCGGTAAAATTGGAAATTCCGTTGCCGATCGTTGTAAAAGAGGTAATGACAAGATTGTTCAGTTTTACGGCGGCAGAGTAGCCTGCCATGACGGAAGGGCCGAAACCGTTGATGACGCTTTGTATTATAATATTTCCGGCGGAAATGAAGCTTTGCTGTAAGATGCTTGGAATAGCGATAATCAGGATTTTCTTTAAAATATTCCAGTCAAAAACTGCCGGTTTTTCCGAAACCGGGAGTTTTTTTAATCGTTTCCATACGGAAAGGACGGCCGCGATACAGCTGACGCCCTGGCACAAAAACGTGGCCCAGGCGACGCCTGCGACTCCCATATGAAACGTTTTTACAAACAGGATATCTACGGTAATATTGGAAAGGGAAGATACCGCCAGAAAATAAAGCGGCGTTTTCGAATCTCCCAATGCAGAAAATATTCCGTTGGCAATGTTATAAAAGAAAATAAACGGCATCCCCCATACATAAATATCCAGATACAGTTTAGAGTCGGAAAAAACTTCCGCCGGCGTCCGGATGAGCTGCAGCAGCGGCGAGCATCCCAAAATGCCGATCAGCATGAGCAGGCCGCAGAGAATGGCGCTGAAAATGCAGGCGGTTGTTACAGTTGTTTTCAGCCCGGCATAGTTCTCAGCCCCGAACATCTGCGAAACGACGATAGAACACCCCATATTACAGCCAAAGGCAAACGCAAGGTAGATCAGCGTGATCTCGTAACTGTTTCCGACGGCGGCTAGGGCGTTTTCACCGATAAATTTTCCGGCGACGAGGCTGTCCGCCAAATTGTAAAGCTGCTGAAAGACCATACTGCCAAACAGCGGCAGGCAGAATTTCCATAATACGGTTCCGGGAGTCCCGACGGTTAAATCTTTGTTCATAAATTCAGATCCTTTCTACTATAATGTATTTATGGCTAACATCCCAGGATTTATGGAAAGGTGCATTTACATCTTTCCGGAAAAATATTATAATGCATTTTGTGAAATATGAAAAATACATATAAAATATCGGAGATATATAAGTAATATATGGATATTAATTTTGAGTACTACAAAGTTTTTTATCATGTGGCAAAGTACAAAAATATAACGAAAGCGGCTGCGGCGCTCGGAAGCAACCAGCCTAATGTGAGCCGGATCATAAAGCTTCTGGAAACGCAGTTAAACTGCAGGCTTATTATCCGCGAATCCCGCGGGATCCATTTGACGGAAGAGGGGGAACGCCTGTATCTGCATGTGGAAATTGCATACCGGCATTTACTGGACGCGCAGGAGGAGATCGGCGGGCAGGCGCTGCCGGGAAGCGGGACTGTAAAAATAGGCGCGACAGAAACCGTACTGCATTTGTTTTTACTGGAGGTGCTGCATGATTTTAAAATACAGTATCCTGAGGTAAAGGTCAAAATTCATAACAGCACAACGTTGGAAACCTTAAAACAGCTTCACAGCGGAAAGCTGGATTTTGTACTGGTGACGACGCCTTTTGAAGTGCCGGGAACGGCCTGCTGCGAAAAAATGATGGATTTTAAAGAAATACTGGTGGGCGGTACGCAGTATCAACATCTGTGTAAAACGCCTGTGAAACTGAAAGAAATGAAACGCTATCCCTGGGTCGGGCTTGGAAGAGGGACTGCCACTTATGAACTGTATCGGAATTTTTTTATCGGACACAAAACAGATCTCGACCTGGACGTGGAAGTGGCGACTTCCGACTTGCTGCTTCCGCTGATTAAAAATAATCTGGGGATCGGGTTCGTGCCTGAACCGCTGGCATTTCCTTTCATGCAGAAGCAGGAAATCGTGCAGATACCGGTAAGCTGCGAAGTTCCCGGCCGTTCGATCCGACTGGTCTGCGACAAAGGACGTACCAGAAATTCTGCTGCGGATATTTTTTATAAATATTTGAAAAGCAGGAAAAAGTAACGGCAGCGATACACAAAAAACGGAGGAAACAGGATGTCATTTACTATTTATGTAAGAATGAAAAAAGCCGGCAGGCAAAAGGGCCGCGGCATACAGGCGGTACCGCTTATACTGGAGGAAAAACCAAAGACCGTGCGCGAGCTTGTGACTTATTTGACGCGGCTTGGTGTAAAGGAGTATAACGGAAGAAAAGACGAGGGACAGGTGTTATCTTTTTTAACAAAAGAAGAGATTGAAGATCAGGCTGAGCGGGGGAAAATTTCTTTCGGCCTGCGCGGGGGCAAAGACGCGTCGGAAGAAGACGCCGTGGAAAATGCAATTCAGTGTTTTGAAGACGGAATCTACCGGGTGTTTGCCGGAGAGGAAGAACTGACGGGACTGGAAGATGCGGTCCCGTGGAAAGAAGATCTGGTTTTTACATTGATACGCCTGACAATGCTGTCAGGTTAGGAGAAAAGATGCGGTATTTATATGAATACAACTGACAATGCTGTCAGGTCAGGAGGGAAACGATGGCGGAGTTTACTTATCAGACAAGAAGAAAAATAACGGAAACCTGGGTAAACGGGTTAAAAGAACGTGGAAAACATCTGTCGAAACAGGAACAGAAAATGCTGCCGGACGTTTATATGTACGCAGTGCCGCAGGAAGCCTGCACAGAGATACGGCGTCTGCTGGAAAACGGCAGTGTTTCGTCGCCCGGCGGACTGTATCGGAAAAAATTTCCGAAACTGGTAGAACTGTGCGTAGGGGAAAAGTATCGGGACGAATTTTATTATGCCCTGGATCAGATGAATCAGTTTCAGATGACGGCGGGGTGGTACAGGAGAAGCCTGCGTTCCGACAGTTATGCGCCGTTTGCAGAGGCCGGTATCCGGCTTTTGCATGCATACGCGCGCCTGGATTTTTACGGTGCCGATCTGGCGGACCTTTTGACGGGAAATGTTTCCCCTGAAATATATGACCATGCCAGAAACGAATATTTCGTTTATTGCGGAATGTTGGCGGCCGAAATCGACCGGGGGAATGAAAAAACGGTACAGGCCGTAAAGGATATCCTGCTTGGTGAGGGAAATACCGCGATGATCAGCCATGAACTGATCAAAGGGATCGTTATGTGCAAAAACGAAGAACTGTACGAACTTCTGGGAAAATTTCTGTTGGCGGCAAGGCTGCAGGAGGGGGCGAGGCAGGCGGTCTGCGAAACGATGGACGCCGGCAGGCCGGAGGCATTTCTGCATTTGTTCTCGGTCATTGAGGAAAATAACCTGATCCGGTATTCTTCCGTGAAACGGGCGGTCAGTACGTGGATCGGTATTTTTAATGAAAACAGTGTGGACCGGATTTCGGATAAACTGCTGCGCCTGATGGGGCAGTGTCTTCGTGATCCGGGATTTTGTAATGCGCAGCTTGCCACAGAAGATTCGGTCGCGATTAGCTGCGCGCTTTGGGCGAAAGGATTTTACCGCGCGGAAGACGCGATTGAGTCGGTGCTGCGTCTGGTATCCGACGGTACGCGCCATCAGAAGATGACCGCTTCTTATTTCGTACATTCGCTTGAAAACGAAAAGCAGAAAATGCAGGCGTCCAAAGGCGTTATTTTGAATTACCCGGATGATTTGGAACTTGTGGCATGCTTTATGCCGACTTTTATGGAATCGGTCAATTCGCATTTTTACCGGCTCGTAAACAACGGAAACCGTTATAGTCCCGGAACAAAGGAACCGGTAGTTCCGCCGAAAAAAATGGAACCGGAAGAATTGTTTTCCGACAGGGAAGAGGCAGCGCGCAGTTATGCCGTTTTAAAAGATATTCTGGAAAAGCTTCCAAAAAAAGGACTGATGCTTTCCCCGTGCATTTTTCCGTGGCATGAGGTAAAGATCACGAAATCTGAGGTAGCAATGCGAATGTGCCTGATTGCCTGGATCTTGCAGGACGAGGCGCTTTTAGATGAAGCGGCGGAACTGATTCCTCTGATCGGGCAGGGAGAGAGCATGTATTATTACGGAGCGTCGCGTTCCGCTGCTGCAAAAGTGCTCTTGTACCGGCCGGTTTCCGAAAAAAGAAAAAAAGTGTTGTTTGAACTGCTGCATAATCCGGAAGAATATACGAATAAAGAAGCTTACCGACTGGTTGACGATATGGAACTGACCGGGGAAGATTATGCGCAGATCGAAAAAAACCTTAAATACAAAAAAGGACGCGGCGCAGTGCTGACGCTTTTGCAGAAGCAGGAAAAGAGCAGCCTGGTTTCCTGTATCGGCCGGCTTCTTTTGCAGAAATCGGAAGAGTGCCGTATGGGCGGTCTGGATCTGGCGCTGCAGTTGAAAAAAGAGGATCCGGCATGCTTTGCGCAGGTGGTTCCGTCGCTTCATACTCTGGCGGAACCGACCGGGAAAGAGCAGGTGCTGTTAAAGGAACTTCTGGGAGAACAGAGCGAGGCGCAGGATATTTTGAATACGCCGGGATACGGACTGTACGATGTGGAAAAAGAATGGGTTCTGCCGCCAATAGAGGCGGATGAAAGCCAGGCGGCCGGCCTGTTTCGCTGCGGAGAGGATGCATGTATCCGCGTGTGTAAAAAGCTGGACGCACTCATTAAGGAAAACGCCGAATTATCCTATCAGACGGCGTGGGGAAGCGACGAGCTGCTCGGAAACCGGCTGGAATACAGCCGTTATATCCACTCGGATCCGGAAGCGGAACCGCTGGACGCCTATCCGTTCCGGGAACTGTGGGAATCCTTTTATCAAAAAGAGATCAAAACGCCGCGGCTGCTTCTGGAAACGGAACTCTACCTGGAGTGCTGCAGGCAGAGATCGTTTTATGAATATAATGTGAAATTGTATAAACAGGTATTTGGAAGCGGTATCCGGAAACGCCCGCCGTTTCAGAATCTGCAGCCGGGGATGCAGTGCCGGCCTCAGGTACAGACCGTGATAAACGTACTTTCGGAACAGTATGTTCCGGATTCGCTGGGCATAGAGTTTGCCTTGTGCGGAATGGCGAAATATTTGTCGGTACTGGATACGTCGAACGATATTTTCCCGATACAGGAAACGCACTGGAATGGGGAACCTGTCACCTATACGAAACGCACGGCGGAACTTCCTGTTTTTTCCGAAATGATCCAGTGGCTCGGGGTTGCGGCCAAAAATAATAACGACAGCGCGTTTACTTTAAAATTTAAGCTCCAGCAGCATTACATAGAGCAGGCGCACCGGGAAAAGAAACGCTATTATTCCACGGGACCTCAAAATTATCTGGAACTTTCGGATTATGTCAGATGTTATGTCCGGGGGATTTGGGATAAGGATCTGTTTTATAAAGCCGCGTTTACGTTTCTGGATACGGGAAGCCTGTTGGAACCGGTCAGCACCGTGGAACAGAAAGGAGCGGTTTCCTCGAGAAACGCCCGGGTGTATGCGTTAAATTCGTTTTTCGGTTATCAGGCGATTCAGCCGACAGACGGAAAATACCGGTTTGATACGATGGAAGATCTGCCGGAAATGGCGTTCGCCCATGAAATTTACCGGGAACTGATTCCGCTTGTGTTAAGCGTGGAATTAAAACGCGGCGAGCAGCCGACGCCGTTTTCCGAATATGTGCATAAGATTCAGGTGATCTACGGCATCGATTACATGATACAGATTTTAACGGCGTTAGGCAAAGACGTACTGCAGCGCGGCTACAGTTATTACAGTTCCGACAGCGAGAGGAAATCGGTGTTAAGCCATCTGTTGAAAGTCTGCGTGCCGAAACCGGAAGAAACGGCCGCAGATCTGAAAAAAGCGCTGAAAGGAACGGATATTACGAAAAAACGCCTGGTCGAGCTTGCCATGTATGCGAACCAGTGGATTCCGATGATAGAGGAATATTTGAATATTTCCGGTTTTGCAAGTGCCTGTTATTATTTTATGGCGCATACGAGCGAACGGTTTGACGAGCAGGTGACGTCCGTGATCGCGAAGTATACGCCGCTTTCCCCGGAGGAATTAAAAGACGGCGCGTTTGACGTCGCATGGTTTTTTGAAGCGTACGGAAACGTCGGGGAGAAAGATTTTAAACTCCTGTATGACGCGGCGAAATATTCTTCGACCGGATCCGCACATGCCAGAGCTAGGAAATATGCGGACGCGGCTCTGGGAAAAGTGAAAAAAGAGGATTTGAAAGCGCAAATCGACGCGAAGCGCAACAAAGACCTGATCATGAGCCTGGGGCTTCTTCCGCTGCCAAAAGAAAAGGCAAAACGGGAAGAAGAAATGCTGGACCGTTATCAGTTTATCCAGAAATACAAAAAAGAGAGCCGTCAGTTTGGCGCGCAGCGGCGGGCCAGCGAAGGACGCGCGGTCGAACTTGCTTTGCGGAATTTAAGCGTCAACGCAGGTTTTACGGATGTGACGCGGCTGACGCTGCGGATGGAAGGAAAACTGGCGGAGCAGCTCGAAATATTTTTTGAATGGCAGGCCGTGGATGAGATCGAAATCATGGTAGCCGTGGATGAAAACGGAAAAAGCGCATTAAAATGCAGGAAAGGCGGCAAAGCGTTGAAATCCGTCCCGGCGAAATATAAGAAAAACGAAACCGTAGCCGCATATCAGGAAGTGAATAAAAAGTTAAAGGAACAGTACTCGAGGACGAAGCAGATGATGGAGCAGGCGATGGAAGATGGGACGGCGTTTGAAGTCTGGGAATTTCTGGAACTGCACCGGAACCCGGTGGCACGGCCGATCGTGGAACCGCTTGTCGTAGTGTGTGCCAATGAAGCTGCCGGCGGAATACAAAAAGACACGGACAATACCGATTGTGTGAGAGAATTGTTTGCTGTGAATGGCGCAGAAGCCGGCGGTATAATGGGATTTTTGACAAATGAGGGAATTGTGGACTCTTCCGGGACGGTGCATCCGGTACGGCAGGAGGATCAGATCAGGATTGCCCATCCGTTTGACCTGTACCAAAGCGGAACCTGGCACGATTATCAGAAACTGTTGTTTAAAAAGCAGATCAGACAGCCGTTTAAACAGGTGTTCCGGGAACTGTATGTGAAGCTTTCGGAGGAGATGGAAAAAGAGAGTTCCATGCTGTTTGCCGGCAACCAGATCCAGCCGCAGAAAACGGTCGGCGCGTTGCGCAGCCGCCGCTGGGTAGCGGATTATGACGACGGACTGCAAAAGATTTATTATAAAGAAAATATTGTCGCGCGTATTTACGCGATGACGGACTGGTTTACCCCGAGCGACGTGGAAGCGCCGACGTTGGAATGGGTTGCGTTTCTGGACAGGAAGACGGGAAAACCGATCAAAATCAAAGAGATTCCGGACGTTGTCTACAGCGAAGTCATGAGGGACGTCGACCTTGCGGTAAGCGTGGCGCATGCCGGAGGCGTGGATCCGGAAACGAGCCATTCGACAATCGAAATGCGAAAAGCGATCGTTGCATGCAGCTTGGAACTGTTCAGGACAAAGAACGTGCGGCTGGAGGGGAATTTTGCGCTCATCGACGGAACGCTGGGGCAGTATTCCGTGCATCTGGGAAGTGGCGTCGTGCATCAGGCCGGCAATGCGATGCTGTTTGTCGTGCCGGTACATTCCCAGCACAGAGGAAGAATCTTCTTACCGTTTCTGGATGACGATCCGAAGACGGCGGAGATCGTATCCAAAATCCTTTTGTTTGCGGAAGATCAGAAAATAAAAGATCCTGGTATACTGGAACAGATCCGGTAGGGGGGGGGAAGCGGCAGAGAGTGTGGTAGTTCTAGAGCGTACAATAGTAAATAAGACTATTCTGCCGAAAGAAATTTTACGCAGAAATCCGAATGAATATTATTATACGGACCCGGGGTTTAAAAATGCCAGACTGAACTACAGGCAGTATGATCCGGGGCATATCATGGAAAATATGATTTATAATGAAAATCTACATTTTAATCAAATTCTTCCAACGACTTATGCACGACCCATTTTCCGGTTCTTTTTTCCCCGACTCTGGACAGCGCGCCCTGTTTTTGCAGCTTTTCGATATGGTAGCGGACGGTGGCGCAGGGTTCCCCGAGAAGATCTGCCAGCCGCCGCTGGGAAAGGGTTGGAGTCCGGGCCAGCAAACGCAGGATTTCTGATTCGATTTTTTCACTGTGGCTGCTTCCGGCGGCGGTATTTCCTCCCGGTCTGCCGCCATGCGAAACAATATCCGTTCCGGGCCGAATCATTTCATAAGATAATATCATATGCTGCCGTTCCCGGTGTTCATCGTAGGAAAAAGATATGACGGAATCAATCTTTTTCAGATGATAGACCAGGGTATTGCGATGAATATGCAGCGCTTTGGCGGCAAGCGACATATTCCGTTCACAGATCAGATAATGATAGAGCGTATCTGCGTAGTTGGTGTGATGGGAAGCGTCGTAATCCAGCAGTTTTTTTAAAGCGGGATGCAAAAAAGCATGGAGGGATTCCGTTTTGCAGAATACGTTTGACAGGTGATCCATGTAATACTGCTGATAGAGGAAAAGTGTCGGGAACGGATGGCGGGAAGAGCCAAGCGTGATCGAACGCAGCGCCTGTATATGATATTCCCTAAGGTCATAAATGTTTGAAAAAGGACTGCTTATTCCCGCAAACACCCCGTATTCTTCGCAAATACTGCGGATCTGCGCCAGATCCCGGGCCGGAAAAAGGCTGTCTGTATCAAAGATAAAAACGATTACCACACAACCCTGGTAGAGCAGCGACATGGCGTTTGGGAAACGCGTTTCAAACAGCGCGCGCAGATGCATGGTATTGACAAGGCTGGAACTGCGGGTAGCGTCGATGACCATACAGTACAGGCTGTCGGTAAATTCGTTTTCCAGGTAGGCGGTATTCCCCTGATAGTGTTTTCCGACCGTCATTTTTCCGTTTAAAATATCCCGCAGGAAAAATTCGTGGTGAAATCCACGGTTGCTGCGGATAAATTCGTCTTTTTTCAGCTGCTGGTTAATGGCCAGTTTTAAAATATAAGCCAGTTTTAAATCAAGGTCTGTTAATTTTCGATTGACTTCCGTGATCACAAAATGTCCCATATCTTTCTGAGAATCAATCTGTGCGGCGATTATCCGGCAGGGTGGGTTTTTTAAATCAACCAGTATCGGCTGATCGCTGTCTTTCGATTTTCGGTAATATCCTGACTGTTTCATAATACGAAATTCTTCCTGTGAAAAACCACCGTTTTCTACAATACTTTTACCGATTATGTCCAAATTGGAGTCGATAATGGCCGTGGATTCGATCAGCCGGAAATCCGGGTTAAACAGGTAAATTGGATTCAAAAAAACGGTATAGGCGGTTTGGATCAATTCCCGGATGCCTCCCTCTAAAAAGAGAATGGAGAGCAGGGTTTCCGACCATTGGGAAATACCATTTGTTTCATCAAAGTATGCCTGCAGTTTTCGGATGACGTTCTCTGGGTGATCAGACTGAACGGTCAATATTGTGCAGGGACAGGGAGGGGCCGTATCAAATAGCGGCCGGCCGATATCATCCGTGATATACAGGATACACATATCGGGAACAGTTTCCAGAGTCTGTAACAGGGATTTTTCTGCGATTACATACAGGTAGCGGACAGAACAGGGATTCACATGGGAATCCGGCAGGACTTCCACATACCCTACGAGAGAATAAAGTACAGAGGATACGCTTAAAGTTATTTTGGCAGGGTCAAATATGGATTGGATGTTGCGGATATGGTTGTACATGGCGGCCTCCTTTAAAATAGTATCGTTTTCACTCCTGCGAACGGCAAACAGGACAGCTATGCCTGCGGGGTATTTGGCTTATGGGGTAATTATAGCAGGTGAATGATTGATTGCGTTTATACAATACAGAACAAAAAACGCGCATATTTTCATAGAATATGCCGAAATTCCTGTAAATTTCAGATGATAGAATCTTTGTAAAAATAATGTATGGGAGGGTTTTTCAAATGAAAGCTAAGTGGTACGGACCGAAGCAGATTCTAATGATTGTTTTTACAGGGATTCTTCTTTTGATCGATGCGAGTATCGTAGGGGGATCCACGAACACCGTTTTGCCGGCAATGGCGGAAGCGCATGGATGGGACGCGAATTTCCTGAACATTTTTGCCGGCCTCGGATGCGTGCTGGACGGCGTAGGCGTTTTGTTTTGGGCAAAGTTTGCGCGGAAATCGGCGAAAAAGCTGGCGGCGGCCGGATTGTTTCTTCAGGCGGCGTGCCTGGTTGTCTTTGGTTATACGAATAATCTGGGCGTGCTGATCCTTATGATCCTGGTGATGGGCCTTGCCGGCTCGATGTTTGCGTCTACCGCGGTTATGACGCTGACCGCAAACTGGTGGCCGACGAAAAAAGCGATCGTCCTGGGATATTCCACGATGGGAATCATACTGATGTCTATCGTTTATGCGCCGTATATTCCGGTGGCGTTTGCTGCGATTGGAATCGGGCCTACGAATTTGTGGCTTGCCGTAGCGATTGCCGTTATGGGCGTCATCAGCCTGGCGTTGGTAAAGGATACGCCGGAGGAGGCCGGAACGACGCCGGACGGGATGACAGGAGTATCGTTAGATAAGGCAAAAGAGATTTCCAGGCAATTAGCAGAATATAAGAGTCCATATACGTTCCAAAAACTGGCAAAGAATCCTAATAACTGGTGCGTAGCTTTTGCCATGGGGATTTCACTGATGGTGGCCATGACGTTTATTGCAACGACGATTCCGGCGTTATTGTCATTCCAATATGATTACGGACAGGCGATTGCGATCTTTTCGGTCGGAGGAGTCGCGGCGCTGGCCGGTTCCTGGATTCTCGGAATGGTGGACTTAAAAATCGGGACGAAAAAAACCGTGGTTATTTTCCTGGTAATTATGCTTGTCGGGGCAATTTCCTGCTGCCTTATGCCGAAAGCAATTATGGCGGCATGGGTTGCCGGTATGATTTTCATGTTTACAAACGGCGGCGCCAAAAATCTGCTGCCGTCATATGTGGCGACGATTTACGGACGCTGGGATTATCCGGCGGCTTACCGGATGATCGGTACGATCGGCCTTGTGATGTGCGGTCTGGGCGTTATGATAACCGGATTTTTCAAAAGTTATATGAGTATGTATATTTTCGATATTGTGCTGGTTATTATTGCGATTATCCTTGCGGTTATTGCAAAAGACAAATTTATCGGGAAAAAGGACGAGATGGAGGCATAAAGGGAGGCTTACTGTATGAATGAATTTACAAGACAGGACAGGATCGACGCGGTTGTTTCCTGCCGGGAGCCGGACCGCGTCCCGTTCTGTATTAATGTGAATAATTACTATTCCATAGAGTATGGGTTGTCTATGTACAATGTTATGAAAGACGCCCGGTTTTTCGGGCCGGTGTTAAAGCGGTTTGCCGTTGATTTGAATCCGGATCTGATTGGGATGCCGATTACATATCCGCTGGACGCTTTTCGGATTTCCGGGTACCGGAATGTAAAATATCCGGGACCGGATCAAAATCATCCGGTAGACACGCCGTTTCAGTTTCTGGATTCCAGTTATATGGAAGAAGAGGATTATGAAGTTTACCTGAAAGATCCGACCGCATTTTTGTTTCGCAATGTATTTGCAAGGCAGTATCAGGCTTTTGAGGCGCTTGGGAACCTGACGGTCAACGGCCTGTGCAACGCTTCCATTTACGGGATGGCGGCTTTTGGAAACCCGGCGGTAAAAGAGGCCTTACAGAAAATGATACGGACAGGCGAGATTGTGGCGGAATATCTGGGACAGATGAAAGAGATTGCGGACAGCCTGGAAGAGATGGGATATCCGGTTTTCGGTACTTCGGGGACATTAAATTCCTTTGATGCGTTTGCAGACAATGTGCGCGGAATTATGGATACCAATGTGGATTTGCTGGATATGCCGGACGAAGTAAACGAGGCAATGACGCGTTGGGAAGAAAATGCTCTTCCGGGAGATTTGTTTGCCGCAAAAAGCAGCGGATGCAGATATGCGTTTATGCCGCTTCATTGCGGCGGAGAAGCGTTTATGTCTTTGGACAATTTTAAAGCATATTACTGGCCTCATGTCAAACGATATGTGCTGGAATTTATCAATCATGGATTGACACCGATGCTATTTTGCGAAGGCTCTTTTACTTCGAGGCTGGATATCCTTGCGGACGTTCCGGAGGGAAAAGTCATCTATCTGTTCGAGGACGTAGACCTGGCGAAAGCAAAAAAGGTTCTTTGCGGGAAAGCCTGCATCATGGGAGGGCTGCAGACCCAGACGCTGATGTTCGGGACAGAAGAAGAAGTCGTGGAAGAAACAAAGCGGGCGCTTGATATTTGCGCTCCGGGCGGCGGGTTTATTATGAGCAACTCCATCGCTCTGGATCAGGCGAAAAGAGAAAATATAGAAATCTGGCGCCAGACAGTGGAACAGTTTGGCGCGTACTGAAAATAAATTTGTTTCCCCTTTTATATAATCCCCTTTTAGCGGGAGAGTGAGAGATCATTCCGCTGAAAGGGGATTATTTTCATATATGTCGGCTTCTTCCTCTTACAAAAATGTTGCCAGAACATTTTACCGCCGATGGTTTCAGGCAGCAATTTGGGGACAGGGATGTTCCCAAAAGTCCGAGTGCGCCCGGACGGCGCATTGAGGGCGGTTGTGTCAGAAACCGAAAAATATCCCGGCGGGATTAGACCCTCCATTTGACGGAACAGGCAGAACAAAATGTTTTGTGCCGTCTGCCGTTCGAAACCAGGAAGTCAATGTTCTTATAATATTTTTTACTATAGACAATCGTGTGGAAATGTCAAATGTATATACTACTGTCTTGTCAATAAGAGAAGAGTGTGCTACAATGGTCAGCAAAGATAAAAACGGGAGGACAAGCGGTATGCAGATCCAGGAAGAGATTGAAAAATTGAAACAGGAAAAAAATGCGGTGATTTTAGCGCATTATTATGTGAATGAAGAAGTGCAGGCCATTGCCGATTACGTAGGAGATTCCTTTTATTTGAGCAAAGCTGCAGCGAAAAGCGATGCCGACGTTATTTTATTTGCCGGCGTATCCTTTATGGGAGAAAGCGCAAAAATATTAAGTCCGGATAAGACTGTGCTGATGGCGGACGGACAGGCCGACTGTCCGATGGCGCATATGGTTACATTGGAGGAAATAGAAAAAGTGCGGACGCAGTATGAGGACCTTGCCGTCGTCTGTTATATTAATTCTACGGCTGAGATCAAGACGGCGTCGGACGTATGCGTGACGAGCGCGAATGCAGTAAAAATAGTAAGCAGGCTTCCGCAGAAGAATATTTTCTTTATACCGGACAAGAATCTGGGAGCATATGTGGCAGAACAGGTGCCGCAAAAAAATGTGATCTTATGCAGCGGTTACTGCCCGGTACATAATCATGTGACAAAAGAGGCGGTAAAAGCGGCGAAAGCGGCGCATCCAGGCGCAGAATTTCTGGTGCATCCGGAATGTCCGGCGGAGGTATTGGGACTTGCGGACTATATCGGGAGCACTTCCGGAATTATACAATATGCGACGGAAAGCACGAAGAGAGAATTTATCATCGGGACGGTTACGGGCGTATTTTATGAATTGCAGCAGAAAAATCCCGACAAGGCCTTTTACCCGATCGAACCGGAAATGATCTGCACGGATATGATACTGGTGACATTGGAGAAAGTACGACAGGCGTTAGCATGCGGCTGTAATGAAGTGTCGGTGGTAGAGCGGGTAAAAGAGGGTTCCCTGCCGCCGTTAGACCGGATGTTAAAACTGGCAGAATAAGTAAAAACGATTTTTTAAAAGAAGAAAAGCAATGCTGTGAGGCAGAGAAAGGATTTCAAAGCGGAGAAAGGATTATAAAGCGGAGAAAAACCGATATTGTGAAAAGTTTGGAGAGGGAATATGGAAACAGATATAGTAATTGTGGGGAGCGGTTGTTCGGGTTTATACTGTGCGTTAAACCTGCCGCGTGATAAAAAAATTATCATCATAACAAAGGATAAGGCGGAAAACAACGATTCTTTTCTGGCGCAGGGCGGTATTTGCATGCTGCGCAACGAAGAGGACTACAACAGCTATTTTATGGATACGATGCGCGCCGGCCATTATGAAAACGACGAACGGTCCGTAGATATCATGATACGTTCGTCGCAGGATACGATTCGGGATCTGATTGATTATGGAGTGGAGTTTGCGCACGAAGAAGGGGGCGCGCTGGAATTTACGAGGGAAGGGGCACATTCCAACAAACGTATTTTATTTCATGAGGACATTACCGGAAAAGAGATTACGAGCAAACTTCTGACGCGGGTAAGAGAGCTGGAAAATGTGGAAATCCGGGAATACTGCACTATGGTGGATATTGTATGCAGGGAAAATACCTGTTATGGCATTGTAGTACAGGAACAGGGCCGTACGTTTGAAATTCTGGCGAATTATACGGTGCTTGCCTGCGGCGGAATCGGCGGTTTATATGAACATTCGACGAATTACCGTCATTTGACGGGGGACGCCCTGGCCATCGCCTTAAAACATCAGATCGAATTAAAAAATGTCAATTATGTGCAGATCCATCCGACCACTCTGTATACGGAAGACGTCCAGGAACGGAGTTTTCTGATTTCAGAATCCGTGCGCGGAGAAGGCGCGGTGCTGTACAATGCAAAAAAAGAACGGTTTGCCAATGAACTTTTGCCGCGCGATGAGCTGACGGATAAGATCAAGGAGCAAATGCGGCTGGATCAGAAACCCTTTGTCTGGCTGTCTATGGAATCAATTCCGAAAGACAAAATTGAATGTCATTTTCCGAATATTATGGAATATTGCCGGGAAAAAGGATATGACGTCACAAAAGAATGTATTCCTGTCGTACCGGCGCAGCATTATTTTATGGGCGGCATTAAAGTGGGGTATTCCAGTGAAACTTCCTGTGCCCAGTTATATGCGGTAGGGGAAACGGCGTGCAACGGCGTGCATGGGAAGAACCGTCTGGCAAGCAATTCCCTGTTGGAAAGCCTTGTATTTGCGAAACGGGCAGCCAGGGAAATGAGCGGACAGTTTGATACTACCGTGAGGCTCCGATCGGCGGAAAATATCATAGATCCGGCGGAGTATGCGGATCAGAATCGGTTAAAAACACAGTACAGGACATGGGTTTTGCAGGAAATAAACAGGGTAGAGGAAATAAGCAGGAAAGAAGAATTGTACAGAAAATAAGCAGGAAAGAAGAGCTGTGCAGGAAATAAGCAGGTATTATGAACAGAGAAGAAAAGGAGAATACAGATGTTTGATAGTATATCAGGAAAATTAAATGTGGATCCATGGCTGGTCAGCGCCTTAAAAGAAGATGTATCAAGTGAAGACGTTACGACAAATTCCGTTGTCCGCGAAGCAAAACGCGGATGTGTGGATTTGATCTGCAAGCAGGACGGCGTTATATGCGGCCTGTACGTATTCCAGCGCGTATTTGAATTGCTGGATGAAAACGTCTGGTTTGAAATGTATGCAAAAGACGGAGATAAAGCAACGTCCGGGCAGCTTTTGATGACGGTAACAGGCGATATGAAAGCGTTATTGATCGGCGAGAGGACGGCTTTAAATTATTTGCAGAGAATGAGCGGTATCGCGACTTACACGAATGAGATTGTGACGCTTTTGGAGGGCAGCAAAATCCGTCTTCTGGACACGAGAAAAACAACGCCAAACAACCGCGTATTTGAAAAGTATGCGGTAAAAATCGGCGGCGGATGTAATCACCGTTATAATTTGTCGGATGGTGTACTTTTAAAAGACAATCATATCGGCGCGGCAGGTTCCGTGGCAAAAGCGGTAGAGATGGCGAAAGAATATGCGCCGTTTGTGCGTAAGATCGAAGTGGAAGTAGAAAACATGGATATGGTAAAAGAAGCGGTAGAGGCCGGAGCAGATATTATCATGCTGGATAACATGACGCATGAGGAAATGGCGGAAGCGGTTGCTTATATTAATGGCCGGGCGGAGATTGAATGTTCCGGGAATGTGACGAAAGAAAATATTGCAAAATTAACGAATCTCGGGGTAAACTATATATCAAGCGGGGCATTGACCCATTCGGCGCCGATTTTGGATATTTCCCTGAAACATTTAAGAGAAGTATAAAACAACATTTGGTAAAACAGGCAATTGCTTTACCTATCCTATGGAAATTCAGAAGGGAGCTGCAGGGATGGACGGAGAAAGCAGGAGAAAAAAACTGGTGGAGATATTGGAAAACAGCGATACCGTAGTTTCCGGCGCGAAACTGTCGGAAATGCTTCATGTCAGCAGACAGGTCATTGTTCAGGATATTTGCGTTTTAAGGGCGTCAAGAACGGAAATTCTGTCTACGACAAGAGGATATTATATCAATTCCATGCCAAAGTCCGGAAAAAAGAGGATTTTTAAAGTGTATCATGAAAATGACGAACTGACAAAAGAAATGAATCTGATCGTAGACCTTGGAGCTGTCCTGGACGATGTATTTGTTTATCATAAAGTCTACGGTGTGATTCAGGCGCCGATGAACATCCGCTCTCGCCGTGACGTGCAGAATTATTTACAGGATATAGAAACCGGAAAATCCAGGCCGCTTATGAATCTGACTTCCGGTTATCATTATCATACCGTCAGCGCGGATTCCGAACATATATTGGATCTGGTGCAGGAACAATTAAAGGAGAACGGCTTTTTAGCCCCTCTCCTTGATTTTGAACCTGTAGAATTCTGACAGGCTGCCGCAACTGGGATATTGGCGGCCTCAGACGGACAAAGTATATTTTGTTTTATTGGATCAGAAGATCCAGCAGATATTCATAAATATCTTCTTCTTTTTTCGTCCAGTTTTCACAAATGGCTTTTGCCATATATTGATTCGGAACGGCCAGCGTCAGTTCCAGGCGCGTCGCATTATTGTCTTTGATCAGACAGCGTGCGGCATATTCATGATTTGTTGTTTTATAGTATTCCGCGAAACGCGAAACCTCCTCTTTCATAGTAATTTTGTTTTCGGACAGATAATGGAAAATATCCTCTTTAATGCTGTCGGAGATTTTGTCGGAGAAAAAGGAGAGCGTTTCCTGTCCTTTCGGAGTGATTCGGTACTGTGTCTGGTTATGCGTCGTTTTGGCCATAATATATCCGGATTCCAGTAATTCGGCAAAACTTTTCTGAATAACAAAATAAGAGGTATATTCTTTTTCCAGTATAAGAGCGGAAATCTGAGCGTTCGTAAGCGGGAAATCTACTTTTGACAGCATATATAAAATAATTAGTTTGTATAAAGTCTGGGTGTCGGCCATATCGCATCTTCCTTTCTGAAATATTTTCCCTGCCAGGTGTTTCTTTCTTCCAGTGTTTGTTGGATCCGGTTAAATACCGTGAGTTTTCTTGTGGTCCATTGCGGTTCGATCAGCAGTTTTTTCGGACCGTCGCCGGTCAGTCGGTGAATAACCATTTGCGGCGGCAGCAGTTCGAGGCAGTCTGCGATCAGTTCACAGTATTCTTCTTCATTCATAATCGGAAACGGGTGTTTTTGATAATATTCCCCCAGTCTGGTATGATGCAGGATAAACAGTTTGTGGATTTTAATGCCGGCGAAAGGGCCGGACGCCGCATAACGGACCGTTTCCAGCATCTGTTCCCTGGTTTCGCCCGGAAAACCAAGAATGACATGGCAGATCACGGGCAGCGAGCGCTGCTGCAGTTTCCATACCGCCGTTTCAAAACAGGAAAGGGAAACTCCGCTTTGGATAAATTCGTGGGTAGCAGGATGGATACTTTGCAGCCCGAGTTCGATCCAAACCGGTTTGATCCGGTTGATCTCACACAGCAGTTCGATAATGTCGTCATCCATACAGTCCGAACGTGTGGCAATGGAAACGATAGCGACATCAGGATGGGAAACCGCTTCCATATAAAGGGAGCGCAGCCGGTCTGTCGGCGCATACGTATTGGAGAAAGCCTGGAAATAAGCGATAAATTTCCGGCATTTCGTTTTTTTTCGCAACAGGGTTTTTCCGTTGTCGATCTGTTCGGTAACAGAACGAAAAGCCGCTCCGGCAAAATCACCGGAGCCGCCCTCGCTGCAGAAGATACATCCGCCCGTCCCGCATGTCCCGTCGCGGTTCGGGCAGGTCATCCCGCCGTTTAATGAAATACGGTACATTTTTTCCCCGTATGTGTTTTTGATATAAGCGTCAAGAGAGTAATAACGCTTGCCATGCCAATGCTCAAACTGCATGAGCCGTATTCCTCCTGTTTTTTCCTGATTATCCCGTAATATGGGATTTTACCGCTTCTGCCACAACTTTGGCTACGCGCGGGTCAAATGCTTCTGGCATAATAAAATCTTCGTGTAACTCGTTGTCCGATACCAGGGAGGCGAGCGCCGTTGCGGCGGCCAGCTTCATTTCTTCGGTGATCGCTTTTGCACGGCCTTCCAGCGCGCCTTTGAAAATGCCCGGAAATGCGATGACATTGTTGACCTGGTTCGGGAAATCGCTGCGTCCGGTACCGATTACCCGGGCGCCTGCGGCTTTGGCAGCATCCGGCATAATTTCCGGCACAGGGTTGGCCATTGCAAAAATAATAGCGTCTTTATTCATGGAGGAAACCATTTCCGAAGTTACGATATTCGGAGCGGATACGCCGACGAATATATCGGCGCCGCGTAAAGCGTCTGCTAAAGAGCCAGTTTTATGTTCGAGGTTTGTCACTTTTACCATTTCTTTCTGCATCCAGTTCATATCCGGGGAATCCGGGTGCAGGATACCGGATTTGTCGCATAGCATTGCATGGCGGAATCCATATCGCAATAATAATTTTGTGATCGCAATGCCAGCGGAACCGGCGCCGTTTACCACAATGTGGCAGTCCTCTTTTTTCTTTCCGGTGACACGGAGCGCGTTGATGATTCCGGCAAGGACGACAATCGCGGTGCCGTGCTGGTCGTCGTGGAAGACCGGAATGTCCAGCATTTCCTTTAACCGGGATTCCACTTCAAAACATCGAGGAGCCGAGATATCCTCCAGATTGATTCCGCCGTAAGACGGCGCGAGAGCAGCAATGATTTTTATAAGTTCGTCCGTATCCTGGGTATCTAGGCAGATCGGTACCGCGTTAACTCCGCCAAATTCTTTAAACAGGACGCATTTTCCTTCCATAACCGGCATGGCGGCCAAAGGCCCGATATTGCCAAGTCCCAGTACCGCGCTGCCGTCTGAGATGACGGCTACGGTATTCGCTTTCATGGTATAGGTGTAAGCGTCTGCCGGATTCGTATGGATTGCGCGGCATGGTTCGGCAACGCCCGGAGTATAAGCAATAGACAGATCTTCGCGGGAACGTACCGGAGATTTGGAAACGGTTTCCAGTTTTCCGTTCCATTGTTTATGTAAATGCAGTGCTTTTTCGTTTAAATCCATAATCTGACTCCTTAATCTGGTTTATTTCCTTATTTTTTAACAGCAAAAATATCATAACATTAAAAATTTGACAAATCAAGAGATTAGGGGTTTCTATTTCCGGAGTTTTGCGTTATAGTATATAGGATGATACGACTTCATTTTAAATCATGTCATTTCAGACATATTTTCCAATATATTTGAAATCAATGCAGGGAAGGAGCAGAAAGTTGCATGAAAGAAAAATATGAGAGCCTGTCGGTAGCGGTATTACGGGATCTGGCAAAGGCCAGAAAGATCAAAGGAATTTCGACAATGAAAAAAAGTCAGTTGGTAGAAGTAATGCTGTTGGAAGATGAAAAAGAGAAAGAAAAAGAGAACGTACAGGCAAAAGAAAAAAATACGGACGACGGGAGAACGGATGACGGAAAGAAACAGGAAGCGGTAAGAAACAGTGATACAGCGGAATATCCGGAAAAGAGAGCGGTAAGGAATAACGATACGACGGAGCATCCGGAGAGGAGAGCGGAGCAGTTGACGCCGGATGAAGCGCAGTTAGACAGTGGAGTGACAGCAAACGGCATTTTGGAAGTTATGCCGGATGGATACGGATTTATCCGATGTGAAAATTATTTGCCGGGAGCGAACGACGTGTACGTTTCCCCGTCTCAGATTCGCCGTTTTAATTTAAAGACCGGTGATATTATTACCGGTAATACGAGGATTAAAACGCAGCAGGAGAAATTCAGCGCGCTCCTTTATATTACATATGTCAACGGGTTTCCGTTGTACGAAGCGCAGCGCAGGAAGAATTTTGAAGATCTGACGCCGATCTTTCCAAATAAAAGGCTGCACCTGGAAACGGGACACGCCGGTACGGCAATGAGGATCGTGGACCTGGTATCTCCGATTGGAAAGGGGCAGAGGGGACTGATCGTTTCACCGCCGAAAGCGGGAAAGACTACTTTGCTGAAACAGGTTGCAAAGTCTGTTACGGCAAATAATCCGGAAATGCATCTGATTATTCTTCTGATCGATGAGCGGCCGGAGGAAGTAACGGATATTAAAGAAGCAATTGAGGGTGAAAATGTGGAAGTCATTTATTCTACGTTTGATGAATTGCCGGAACACCACAAGAGAGTGTCGGAAATGGTAATTGAACGGGCGAAACGTCTGGTAGAGCATAAAAAAGACGTAATGATCCTGTTGGATTCCATCACAAGGCTGGCACGGGCGTACAACCTGACGGTTCCGCCAAGCGGAAGGACGTTATCCGGCGGTCTTGACCCGGCGGCGCTTCATATGCCGAAACGGTTTTTCGGTGCCGCCAGGAATATGAGGGAGGGCGGCAGCCTGACAATTCTGGCTACGGCTTTGGTCGACACCGGCAGTAAAATGGATGACGTCGTATACGAGGAATTTAAAGGGACCGGCAATATGGAACTGGTACTTGACCGTAAATTGTCTGAAAAACGGGTATTCCCGGCGCTTGATATTGTAAAATCCGGGACAAGAAGGGAAGATCTTTTGCTGAACCGCGAAGAACAGGAGGCCGTTATTATCATGCGGCGCGCAATAAACGGTATGAAGACGGATGAAGCGGTAGAAAGTATTTTGAACATGTTTGTAAAGACAAAGAATAACAGAGAATATGTGCAGCTTGTAAAGAAAAAGCGTATTATATAGTAGGGATAGAAGATTGGCAGTAACAGTCTGGCGGTTTTAACAGGGCAGTTTTTCAATTGCAGCCTCATATAGTTAATAAAATTTCGCAATAAAATCCTCCGTTTTGTATTGACGAATCGGTGGGTTTTGTGTAATCTGTAGTTAGTTATTACTAATAATTATTTGAAAAAACTAACTAAAAAATACTACAACACAACAGAATCAGGTTGGCATTGAGAAAGGAGAATAGTTTTATGAGCGTTGTTATTATTGGGGGACATGACAGAATGGTCAGCCAATACAAAAAAATCTGTAAAGAGCATAAATGCAGGGCGAAAGTATTTACTCATATGGAGGCGAATATGTGGAATCAGATCGGAAGCCCTGACCTGATGATTTTATTTACTAATACGGTATCCCATAAAATGGTACGCTGTGCTCTTTCGAAAGCGGAAAAAAACAAGGCGGAGGTGATCCGCTGCCATACAAGCAGCGGAAGCGCCCTGAATGAAATATTAGCAAATATGTAAATGGATTAATCAATTCCCAGGCGGATACCGCCTCTCCGTTCCGACGGCTGTATGATTACGGTAACTTTCTGTCCTCCGCTCCATTCAAATGCATAGGATTCACCGGAAGCCTGCCCGATCAGGTTTTTCCAGGTAAGGTCGGTTTTGATCTGGGGATCGCAGTTTCCGTCCCGGCTGATCCAGCAGATCACGGCGTCCGGATCGACGGACAGGGTGTTTCCGTTATGTACGTTACTTAAAACAATCGGGTTGCCGTCGGACAGAACGGCTACATATGCATTATTCCCGACCGCGGTCAGCGTTGAGGTGGCCAGGCCTTTTTGGGAAAGAATACCGATGCCGAGGAAGCGGACGCTGTATTTACAGTCCTGCGTAAAGGCAAGAATATTTTCGGATTCTACGGAAACCGTTTCCCCCGGAGCGAGTTTATAAATAACGACATGCTGCCCGTAATTGGCGTAGTAGGTAACGGAGTCGCCGCTCATCGTTACTTTCATAAGCGGCAGGTTTTCTCCGGCAAGCCGTCTGGTCAAAGAACCTAACGCCGCCTGCATAAACCCGTTTTGCGGGCCTAACAGCAGTTTTTCAAATTTGTAATTTTTTTCTCTGGCGCTTTCTCCGCAGATAAACGCACCGGCTTTTGTAAATAAAACGTCGTTTCCGGTACAGGTTACTTTTAATGTTAATTCGTTAATGGTTTCAAATGTAAGCATATTTTACCCCCATAGTATTGGTATATATTTTCAGGATGAAGCGACTTCCACTCCATATAGTTCGCATAATCCGGCAAGATCTCTGGCAACGCCGTTTCCGACCGCGTTAAATTTCCATACGCCGTTATGTCTGTATAGTTCCCCGATCATCATGGAGATGACATTCGCATAGTAATCTTCCATCTGATAGCTGACAAGTTCCCTGCCCGAGGCGGGATCCATAATACGTATCCAGGCGTCTTTTACCATACTGAAATTCAGATTTTTTTCCAGAGCCTCGTTGATCGTTAAAACAAATACAATTTTTTCGACTTCAGGATTTAATTTTGTAAAATCGACGTCTATCGCTTCACAGGTATCAGGAGCGTTGTCTTCCCGGAATCGGACGCTGCGGTCCGGACTGTCCGGCTGGCCATAGAAAACGAACCAGTCTTCCCCGATTACCTTTCCGGTATTGGATAAAAGAAAAGCAGAAACATCCAGATCACAGGCACTGGATTTGACGTTCCAGCCTAATGAAGCTTTGATGGCAGGGACAGGCGTCTGTGACAGAACGAGTTTCTGGCCTTTTTGCATCGGATTGGTAAACGCAGGCAGTGTGATGACGCGCGGGGAATTTGCCGCTGTGGACGTCGTAGAATTTGCCGAAGCCGGGGTTGCTGCCGCAGAGTTCGCCGAAGCCGGGGTTGCTGCCGCAGAGTTCGCCGAAGCCGGGGTTGCTGTCGCGGATGTGGCCGGATTTGTCTGGTTTTTTGTTTTTCTGGTATTTAGCAGTTCGATGTTGTCTGCAGACAAAACACAGTTGTTATCCGCTCTGTTTATTTGCATTATAGAGTCTGTGTCAAACGCTTCGATGCTGATAACAGGAATCGGTACCAACTTTTTCACCTCTCTTATATAATTGATAAAATCGGAGCAAATCTGTGATTCGAGTACAGGTTTGCTCCGGTTTATGATACAGTATTATTTATCAGCTCTTTCTTCGATGACGAAAGAGATCAACAGATCTTCCTGATGTACGTTATCGCCCTCTGCAACGTAAATCTTATCCACTTTGCCGTTAACGGTAGCTACGACAGTAGTTTCCATCTTCATGGCTTCGACAGTCATAAGCGGCATATTAATGGTAACGGCGTCGCCTTCTTTGACAAGAACTTTGCCGACGGTGCCAGGGATAGAAGAACCCAGATGAGCCGGATTATTTTTGTCAGCTTTGAGTTTGCGGTCGGATTTTACTTCCAGTTTTTCATCCAGGATGCGGGTCTGGCGCATGCTGCCGTTTACTTCAAAGGTCAGGATGCGATATCCTTCCGCGTCCGGGTCGCTTGCCTCGAGGTATTTGATCAGTAAGTCTTTTCCGTCCTCAATTTTTAAGACGGTTTCTTCGCCTTTCGCGAGTCCGAAGAAATATACGTGGCTTTCCAGACGGGTAACGTCGTTGTAGGACTGGAAATGTTCACAATAATCTTCGTATACCTTTGGATACAAAGCGTAGCTGACAGCTTTCTGGCGGAGCACTTCATCTGACAGTTGGCCGTAATGGTATTTGTCAATCAAATGTTTTCTGATTGCGTCGAAATCTGCCGGCGGCAGCAGGCTGCCAGGCCTTACGGTCAGCGGTTCAATATCCTTTAAGACGATTTTTTGCAGTTCGGCCGGGAATCCCCCGTCCGGCTGTCCCATCATTCCTTTGAAATAGTCTACCACGGAATCCGGATAGGAGAGCGCGGCGCCGTTTGTTAAAATATTTTCCTTAGTCAGGTTGTTGTTGTACATAAAGATTGCCAAATCGCCGACTGCCTTGGAAGTCGGAGTAACTTTTACGATATTGCCTAACAAATCATTGGCGTCTTTATATAAAGCTTTGATTTTTTCAAAATCTTTTCCGGTTGCGCCCATGGACTGCGCCTGTGCGGACAGGTTGGAATACTGGCCGCCCGGGATTTCGTATTTGTAAATGTCTGCATTTGGAGAATTGATATCGGCCTCAAAACTCTGGTATACTTTTCTCACTCTTGCATAATAACGGGATAATTCGCTTAAATCTTCAAAATGAAGCCCGGTGTCGCGTTTGGTGCCGCGGAGAGCTTCTACAACGGCGTTCATGGACGGCTGGCTGGTCAGCGTACTCATGGACTCGATCGCCAGGTCGGCAATATCAACTCCCGCTTCGGCGGCATATAACACGGTGCTTACGCCGTTTCCGGTAGAATCATGCGTATGTAAGTGTATCGGAATGTTGATTTCTTTTTTCAGGGCTGTTACCAGTTCTTTGGCGGCGAACGGTTTTAACAGGCCTGCCATATCTTTGATCGCAAGGATGTGGCAACCTAAAGATTCCAGTTCCGTTGCTTTTTTCATATAGTAGTCCAGAGTATATTTTGTTTCGTTCGGATCCAGAATGTCGCCGGTGTAGCAGATCGTTCCCTCTACGATCTTACCGGTATTTAATGCTTCTTCGATTGGCATCTTCATATTTTCTACCCAGTTTAAACTGTCAAAAATACGGAAGACATCAACGCCGTGCTCTGCCGCAACCTGGATAAATTCTTTTACGACGTTATCCGGATAGTTACTGTATCCGACCGCGTTGGAAGCACGCAGCAGCATTTGGATTAAGGTGTTCGGCATACGTTTCTGCAGCAGTTCCAGACGCTTCCACGGCGATTCTTTTAAGAAGCGATATGCAGTGTCATAGGTGGCGCCGCCCCAGGCTTCCACGGAAAATGCGTTCTGCATAAATGCGTTTGTCGCATAAGCGGCTCCGCAAAGGTCTTTGCTTCTCATACGCGTTGCCATTAACGACTGCTGCGCATCACGCATCGTAGTGTCCGTCACATACAGCTTATCTTCTTTTAAAATTTTCTGTGTAAATTCCGTCGCGCCCAGTTTCAGAAATTCGTCTTTGGCGCCGTAAATCGGTTTGGAAGCGTCGTAAACAGGCAGGATACGGTTGTCATAGTGCCCCTTTTCCCCATTGTTAGTATTTACGATACGGTTTCCGATAAATTCGACGATCTTTGTAGCACGGTCCTGGCTCTGTTCGAGTTCAAACAGTTCCGGTGTTTCTTCAATAAATGTGGTATAGCATTTTCCGGCAACAAACGTTTCGTGGTTCAATACGTTGATTAAGAACGGAATATTTGTTTTAACGCCGCGAATCCTCATTTCTTTTAACGTACGGAGAGATTTGCGGACGGCGCCCGCAAAAGTGCGGTCAAGGGAAATCGCTTTTACTAACAGGCTGTCGTAGTACGGAGAAACCGTGCCTCCGGCATGCGCGTTACCTCCGTCTAAACGGATACCGTTACCGGAACCTGTACGGTATACCGTGATCGTGCCGGTGTCCGGCATAAAGTTATTCATCGGGTCTTCCGTTGTGACACGGGTCTGAATGGAGTAGCCTTTGCATACGACGGAATCCTGGGAAGTGATACTGATCTCATCAGAATCCAGAGGGTATCCTTCCGCAACCAGAATCTGAGCCTGTACAATATCAATACCAGTCACCATTTCGCTGACCGTATGTTCTACCTGGATACGAGGGTTCATTTCAATAAAATAGGCGTTGTTGTCTGCGTCAACCAGAAATTCCAGAGTGCCGGCATTGCGGTATCCGACTTTTTTGGCCAGACGGATTGAACTGTCAAAGATCAGCTGTCTGGTTTTGTTTGGAACGGAGAAAGCAGGAGCGTATTCCACAACTTTCTGATGCCGTCTTTGTACGGAACAGTCACGGTCGTATAAGTGAACGATATTGCCATAATTGTCGCCTAAAATCTGTACTTCGATATGTTTTGGCCCGCGCAGGTATTTTTCAATGAAAATCTTATCGTCGCCAAACGCTTTTTTGGATTCCGATCTGGCTTCCTCAAATTCCCGGTACATATCTTCACGGCGGTTTACAATACGCATGCCGCGTCCACCGCCGCCATTGGAGGCTTTTAACATAACCGGATATCCGATTTCATCTGCAATTTTGATCACGCTTTCTACGTCCTTGATAGCGTGGTCCACACCCGGAATGATCGGTACGTCCGCTTCGATCGCCATTTGTTTGGAGGAAATCTTATCTCCCATGGCATTCATGAGGCTGCTGGACGGCCCGATAAATACGATGCCGTTTTTTTCACAGGCATCTACAAAATCAGGATTTTCTGACAAAAACCCGTATCCAGGGTGAATCGCATCGGCGCCGCACTGCAAAGCGATATCAATAATCGTGTCAATATCCAGGTATGCGTCGGTCGGGCCTTTTGCCAGGTTTAATTCGTAAGATTCGTCAGCTTTCGTCCGGAAAATCGCATATTTGTCTTCTTTGGAATAGATACTGACCGTCTTGATGCCCAGTTCGTTTAAGGCGCGGAAAACCCGGATGGCAATTTCACCACGGTTTGCTACAAGTACCTTTTTAAAAGGTTTGATTTGCTGGTTTTTCATTTCTGCTCTCTCCTCTTCGTAGGTCTTTTATGTTTAGTAGAAAGTTCGTTTTACGCACTTTCCAGCAGCGCGGCTTGCCCTGATTATAACTGCTTTTTTTAGCAGTGTTCTCAGGTATGGAAACGCTACGCTAAATTAAGTATAAAATAATTAACTATTTTATTCAAGAGGGTTGGCAGTTTTTACAAATAAAAATATGTTGTTTGCTAATTTTTTGTCAATAATCACTTTTTGTATCTGATTACGCCGTTTTTGTAGTCGGAAAGAAGAATTTTTTGGGGATCGGAATGTTTTGCCAGACAGCGGTAAATATCGGAAGCGTGCAGGTCTGCCTCCAGCATTTGCAACGTTTGTTCCGGCAATTTGCGCCGGACGCGTCCGATATTGGTAATGAGAGGAACCGAAGCATATTTTTTGAAAGCCGTAAGCAGCGGTTTTGCAGAATCCCGAAAACCAAGAATACGGGCGTAGCGGACATAGCCGTCTGATTTGGCGGCTTTGATATCGGATTCCTTTATGCCGAGCAGAATGTGCAGCAGGCAGCGGCTGATGCGCGTGTGCGTATAGTTTTTTGTTTTCAGGGTCTGGCAAAAATCCGTCCATGGCAGAAAACTTCCCGCATGTTTTAAAATACGGCGTACGATCTGTTCGTTACAGTCGTAGTAATCGGAAAGAATGGCAGGTTCTGCGCGCAGCAGCGTAAAATGCAGCGGTACGGAGAGCGCATTTTCAGATAAAAGCGGCTGTTGGAGCATGGCTTCCTGTAATATACGGACTGCTTCCGCCGGCATGGCTTCCTGCAAAATGCGGACTGCTTCCGCCGGCATAGTTCCGGACGGATCGCATAAAGACGTATCTTCCGGCACGTCCGGATACGAAAGTTCCTGAGAGAGCAGGAAGCGGCGCAGGGCAGACGAGGAAGGGTATTTGTTTAAAATAGTTTCCTCATGATAAGAGCTGCCTTTGCGCAAAACGGGAGCTGCTTTTATCGAACTGTGGAAATAAGCGATCGCCCGCGCATATTCAAACCCCAGCAGATTGTTCGGGGCGTTGAGTCCGGTGAGAAAACGATCTGTTTTTTCCTGAACCGTGTTTGCTGTGTTCGAAAGGCCAGGATGCTTTCCCGGCGTTATGTCTGCTGCGTCCGAAGTGTTCAGATGATTTTTTAATGCTTTTGTTTTTGCGGCCGGGTAACTTAAGCCTTCTTTTTGATATTCGGCAATCAGCTTTCGGAATGAATCCGGTTCCTTGTTTAAAAGGTCGGCGGTATGCAAAAGCAGAGGGTGTTCCCCGGTAAAAATTTCGGGATTTTCACAGCCGAAACACATACTGTCGATACATCCAAGCGCATCAAGAAGCGCAACAGCGCCGCGGGCAAAGTTTTCCGCACTGGAAACCGACCAGTATACGGGAAGTTCCAAAACAGCGTCGGCGCCACATGCGAGAGCCATTTTTGCACGTGAAAATTTGTCGCAGACAGCCGGCGTCCCTCGTTGCACAAAGTTTCCGCTCATAATTACAAGGATATAGTCTGCGCCCTGAGTGCGCCGGATTTCTTCTAATTGATAACTGTGCCCGTTGTGGAACGGATTGTATTCAGCGATAACCGCTGTGATTTTCATGGTTTACGCTTCCTTTCTTGATGGTGGATGTTATATTCAGACTGTTTTTTTATTTTTACCAGGGAAGTCGTTTTTTCGGAAATTATTTCCTGATGAAATCCGTGATATACTTATGTTTATTATATGGGAAGTGAATTTTAATTACAACTGTTTATCCGGTGCTTCGAGAAGTTCTTACGTGGAGCCGGAAAATTACCGGATCAATACCAGCAGTAATGATGCGGTGAAACTGTCAGTGATTTTCTACCTCTGTAAAAAGCTACTATTAATAGCTATTTCGCCGGGAAATTTAGAAAAATAACTTGTTTCCGTTTTTCTTAAGGTATATAATAAATGCGTATATTATAGGGACCGCTTCACAAACCCTATAATCATGTATTACTTACACAATATGGAAGGAGATTTTCTAAAATGGCATTTATTGATGAAGTAAAAGCAAAAGCACGGATGGAGAAAAAGCTGATCGTATTACCGGAGTCCGAAGACGACAGGACTTATTTTGCAGCAGAACAGGCGATAAAAGAGGGCATTGCGGATTTGTGCATGGTCGGCGCTGCTGATGCAATTGCTGAAAGGGCGAAAAAACTGGGCGTTGATCTTTCCGGCGTAAAAACAGTTGATCCGGCCACATCAGATAAGTTGGATGCATATGTTGCAAAATTAACGGAATTACGTGCAAAAAAAGGTATGACGGAAGAAAAGGCAAAGGATATTTTGTTAAATGATTATCCTACGTTTGGCATTTTGATGCTGAAAATGGGAGATGCCGACGGACTTGTATCCGGTGCATGCCATTCGACGGCGGATATTTTAAGGCCTGCTTTACAGATTTTGAAAACAGCTCCTGGGACAGAACTGGTTTCTTCTTTCTTTATTTTAGATACACCGACAAAAGAATACGGTGCAAACGGAGTTATGATGTTTGCTGACTGCGCGTTATGCCAGGATCCGACATCGGAAGAACTTGCTTTAATCGCAGGCGGCTGTGCAGAAAGTTTTAAAACATTTGTAGGGGCAGAACCGAATATCGCAATGCTTTCCCACTCCACGATGGGCAGTGCAAAACATGAGCTGGTAGACAAAGTCCACAATGCGGTTCAGATTGCAAAAGAAAAATATCCGGAATTAAATATTGACGGAGAATTACAGTTAGACGCAGCGATCGTTCCGTCTGTCGGCGAACTGAAAGCTCCGGACAGCAAAGTTGCAGGACATGCAAGCGTATTGGTATTCCCGAATATTGACGCGGGAAATATCGGCTACAAACTGGTTCAGAGGTTTGCAAAAGCAGAAGCTTACGGCCCGGTTCTTCAGGGAATTGCGGCTCCGGTAAACGATCTGTCCAGAGGATGTTTCGCAGAAGACATTGTCGGCGTGATTGCGTTAACGGCGCTTCAGGCACAGATGCAGAAATAAGGCCGAAAAACAGGAAATGTACAGAACAATTTACAGACACAGGATTTACAAAAACAGGAGTATAAGGAGATCAATATAAAATGAACGTATTAGTAATCAATTGCGGAAGCTCTTCCCTGAAATACCAGTTAATTAATTCCGATACGGAAGAGGTAATGGCAAAAGGTCTTTGCGAGAGAATCGGGATCGACGGTATGCTTACTTACCAGAAAGCCGGCGGAGAAAAAGAAGTAACAAAACCGGCAATGCCGACACATAAAGAAGCGATCAAATTTGTACTGGATGCGCTTGTAAACGAAAAAACAGGCGCGATCAAATCTCTGGCAGAAGTAAACGCCGTTGGGCACAGAATCGTGCACGGCGGTGAAAAATTTGCAAGTTCGGCAATCATCGACGACGAGATGTTAAAAGCGGTCGAAGAGTGCAACGACTTGGCGCCTCTTCACAACCCTGCAAACCTGATCGGGATTAATGCGTGCAAAGAACTGATGCCGGGAGTTCCGATGGTAGGCGTATTTGATACGGCTTTCCATCAGACAATGCCGGAAAAAGCATATTTGTACGGCCTGCCATACGAATATTATGAAAAATACAAAGTGCGCCGCTACGGCTTCCACGGAACCAGCCATAGCTTTGTATCCAAACATATTGCGGAGTTTTTGAATCTGGATCTGAACAATTCAAAGATCATCGTAGCGCATTTGGGCAACGGAGCTTCTATTTCCGCAGTCGTAAACGGAAAATGCGTAGATACTTCCATGGGTCTGACACCACTTGAAGGCCTTGTAATGGGAACGCGTTCCGGCGATATTGATCCGGCGATCATGGAGTTTATCGCCAATAAAGAGGGATTGGATATTGCGGGCGTAATGAACGTACTGAATAAAAAGTCAGGCGTACAGGGAATTTCAAAAGTGTCTTCCGACTTCCGCGACCTGGAAGAAGGCATGGAAAAAGGCGATAAACTGTGCGAAGCTGCCATTGAAGTATTCAGCTACCGCGTAGCAAAATACATTGGTTCTTATGTAGCGGCTATGAACGGCGTAGATGCCATCGCATTTACCGCAGGTATCGGAGAGAACGCTCCGTTAGTCCGTGAAACAGTAATGGGTTATCTGGGTTATCTGGGAATTGAAGTGGACAAAGAAGCAAACGGAAACCGTGGAAAAGATCTGAGAATTTCCACAGCGGATTCCAAAGTGCCGGTATGTATTATTCCGACAAACGAAGAGCTGGCAATTGCCCGTGAAACCGTTATGCTCGTAAAATAAAGAACCGTTCTTTCTTTTTAAAACCGTTATTTTTAAAACAAAAGAGAAAGAATTTTATAAAGTACATTTATTTTACTCCTGGCATATGCTTTGTCAGGAGTAAAATCGTTTCGGAAAGCTTTTTACAAAATGGCCGGAATGATTTTATTTTGAACAGCAGCAAAAACAGAAATCATAAACATTTTCTTAAATAGTCTTTGAACCGTTGTTTTCCCATTGACATTTCCGGACAGGAAAAATATAGTAAATGTGGACAAATTCCAAATAGTAAATCATCTGATCTAAAAAGCATTTTTCAGTTATCCAGTAAATCATTTTTTAATTATTCGGGAAATCATTTTTTAATTACCCGGGAAATCATTTTTTAATTACCCAGGAAAAGCATTTTTCAATTATGAAAAAGGAGAACATATGTATAAAAAAATAATAGCGGTTATTTTGATCATAGCTGCATGCTTTGGCACTTTCGGAATGAAAAGCGCTATAGCTGCCGCGCCGCAGGAGGGCGGAGGCGCAGCTATGGATTGCGGAACAAAAGCGGCGTTTAGCGAATATGAAACGATGAAAGAATTTCAGATAGAGATACAGAAACTGCAGGAACTCTGTCAAAACGTAATAATTACGGTGGGAGAACCGGATTTGTCCGCCCTTACTGTCAAACCGGAACAGGCTCTTTTCTGCCGGGATATATTTGTACTGGTATTTGCAGATGAAGAAAAGGCGCGGACAGCAGCAGAGCAAGTTCCGGGAGCCATTATAAATGCAAAGCAGACGTTAAATAATATATTTTGTGACGGCGGAAGCGCGGATTTGGAAAACAGCGCTGCAGAATACAATTCCGCATCAGAGCCGGTTTCCTCTTTAAAGCTGGCAATGATATCAAATGCTGCCAATGCGTTGGTTTTGGAAAAAGCGGTACGGAGCAGCGTGGGAAACGGAACAGAGATCGAATGTTTCACAATAGACGTATACAGGGAAAACGGGGAGAGCACGATGCTGGATCTTTGTATTGCAATAGAAACGGCTGTTGAGGAATCGGCAGATCTCATTCTGCTGACGTCCGGCGGACAAGGTTCCTCCGTGCTTCTGGAAAAAGCGGTTTTGGATGCGTATAACGCCGGAATACCTGTTGTCACGGCGGCAGGGGACAAGTCTGAAGAGATCAGGGAACATGTCCCGGCAAATGTGAAACGGGCAATTACCGTTTCGGCTGTTGACGAAAAGAAACGGCTGGCGCAATATTCCAATTACGGCAGTGGAACGGATTTTACTTCTTATGGCAGTTATTGCAGAAAACCGGTAGAAACGGACGATGAGAAAAAATCGGTTCGATATTCCGGAACGTCGATTGCAGCCGCCTATGTCTGCGCATATATTGCTTCTGCAATGTTATCCGATCCCGGAATGGATCCGGACAGGCTGGAAGATAAAATGATTGCCGAAGCGCAGGAGCTGGAAGACGATATTATAACGAGAGATAATACCGGAGAAGTGTCGTTACGGTACGGGCATGGTTTTTTGTATCCAAAGGCGGAAACGGATCAGACCGGAAATCCAGAGGAATCGGAAATCCCGGAAGAGCCGGATGCTTTGGAGGAATTGGAAATACTGGAAGAACCGAGTGCTTTGGAGGAACCGGAACATCCGGAAGAACCGGATGCTTTGGAGGAACCGGAACATCCGGAAGAACCAGGAAAGGCAGAAAAGTCGGCAAAATCCGGAAAATCAGAAAAGATGGAGAGGAGTAGCAGGGTAAAAGCCGCCGGACAGGAAAAGGCAGCATCCGTCCATGTGAACACATTCAGCGAATTTAAAAAATATGCGGAAAGCATATCAAAAGACTATGTGATTTATCTGGACCGTACGATCAACCTGACAGAACAGATGGATATTGCAAAAAAAATTACGATATATTTGAACGGATATACAATTCGGCCAAAAGACAAAAATTTTCCGGTCACAAACAGCGGTGTGGTCCGCGTTGCGTTTAATGTAAAGAAAAATGCGGTTCTGACATTCAAAGGCAGCGGAAATATCAGCGGTAATTCCAGTGCCCTGAGTATGCAGGGAAATCTGATCAATGTAAAATCCGGCGGGAAATTTGAGGCGGATAATGTGACGTTTCTGAATGTAAAAAATGTTCAATCGGTCATGGGCGACGGAGCAACGAGCCTGCTGTTTAATGACGGGACAGCCGTGCTCAATCATTGTACGGTAAAAAACTGCGTGTCCGATTACGGGTATACGTTATTTAACAGAGCGGGTACTATGGACATCAGTAAGTGTACGATACAGGGAAACACGGGAGGAGCGGCTGCTGGAAACGGAGGAAAAATTTTTGTTCATAATAATACGCTGATTCAGGGAAATACGATGGCGGCCAAATATAAGGAAAAAAATTATAAGGGCGCTTCTAACGGAGGACTTGTTGCACAAAAAGGGTGTACGATGTATCTGTATGGTACGGTGACGGTCAGCAAAAATGCCAGTGTTGTCAGCGGCGGCGGAATGCACGTTATGGGAACGGTTCTGGCCGGTTACAAACCGGACGGAAGCGCAGTTGTTTCCAAATTGGTCTTCCAGGAGAATAAATCCGAAAGATATGGCGGAGGCATAGGGGTTTACGGCGGAAAAATGAGTTTAAGTAAACAGGTAAATTTAGAGGTAAAAGAGAACCAATGCGCAAGCGGATATACCGGAAGCGGCATTTATGTTTCCTCCGGAAATGAAACAGGAAAGTTGACAGCAGATGTGGGTGCGGCGTTAAGCGTGCACGGAAACGGTACGGTGGGAAGCGGTATATGCGTCGGAAAAGGTTCTGAATTAACGCTTGCGACAAATAATGTGAAAGTTTATGGGGAGGCTGCAAACGGAATTATTTCTTCCGGAAATGTGAGTTTAAACGGAGGAAGTTTTTATCAGAATAAAAGCAGCGGAATATACAACAGCGGAAATCTGACAGTTAATGGCGGAACGTTTTATGATAACGGGAGTTGTGGACTGTGGAACAGTACAAACGGTATTTTAAAGGTGAACGGTTCTATGAGCAGCGGTTTTCGAAAATATAAAAGTGTTTCCGATTACGAAACGGCGGCAAACGGTACCTATGCGGTAAAAAACGAGGGGATTATGGATATTGCCGGAAAAAGCGGCAGTATTAACGGTACAAGGCTTTATGGGAATCATAAAAACTACGCCGTATTTGGAAATATGAAGACCAGCAGGCTTACCGTAGATGAAAATACAAATCTGGCAATTTTTGCAAACGGTTCGAAATGGGGATTTTATAACGACGCGCCGGCTGCCGTTTCAAAAATAAACGGGAATAAAACGGCGGCGGGCAGCAATATTGAAATATCCGGGACAGCAGCCGTCGGAATGGAAAATTTCGGGACGGCGGATTTACATAATATCAGTATCAATGGGAAATACCGTATGGGGTCCGCTAAAAGAACCGTTTCGGATAAAAAAGAGATCGGAATATTGCTCCGGCAGTCCGGCGGGAAAATGGTGGTCGACGGAGAAAAAACGACACTTTCCAATGCAGGAGAAAGCGGTATTTACGTGATGAAAAACAGCAGTATTTCGCTTTTGGGAGGAACGATATCCGCAAATAAGTATGGCATTTATAATGGAGGAACCGCGACAATACCGCCAGGAAGCACGGTAAACGTGTCGGAAAACGTTACGGGGATTTGCAATTCCCAGAACGGCACATTGATCCAGAAAGACGGAACAATTACAAAGAGCGCTTCGAAAACGGGAATTGAACAGCATGGAATTTACAAGATGTCAGGGAATGCAGCCGTAGATGAGAGCAATTATGTTTATTTGGCGGCAGGATGCTGCATTACGGTAGATGCTGCGTTGAATACAAAAAGGCTGACGGCACGCATCCGCCCGGAAGATTATTTTCTGGGCAGGGTTGTGGTAAGGACAGAGGCCGTAAAAGGAAAAGAGCAGAAAGCGTCCGACGTGCAGAACTGGGGTACGGATCGTGACAGCCATGTACGTTTTACTTTATATACTTCCGGAAAAGACGAAGAATTTACGCAGAAAGTATACTCCGAGCTTGGACTGGGGGATAAAATAAATAAAACGGTCTTTTCTTCCGGGGCAGGACTGGAAAAGACAAAAACGTTCCGTTCTTCAAAAAACGGCGCTTCCCTCTATGATAAGATATTAAGCCAGGAGTTTGCGGGAAAAAAGGAACTGACAGCAGCTGCGGAAAGCTGGAAAAATGATATTTTCCTTACGGAAACTTATTCGATTACGTTTGACGACCATATTTACATTTCTTATGACAGCAGCCGCGACAGTGAAAAAGAGGAGTATCGGGTGAAAGCCTGGAAAAGATATACGGATTCGGAAGTGAACAACACGGAATCAAAAGCCTCCCTGTCAGAAATTATGAAAAACGCGGATTTATTCCGTGTGCATGTAAATAATCGCAATCCGCAGATCAAATACTGGTGCGAAGATCTGCCGCTCAATATTGGGACGGATGCGGGCGGCACATTAAAAGAGGGAGTGTTAAAAGACGCTACATTAAAAACCACTCTGGAAGAAGCGGACGGAAAATTTGCGTACTGGTTTTTTGATAAAAAAGAATACCCGTCAGAAACGGACCGTCAGAGCGAATATTCCGACGGGATGCCAAATTTGATTACGCAGGATGATATTGTAAAAGCAGATCATGTTTATACATGGAACGAGGCTCATGTATTGCGTTCCGCCTGGGATCTGACCTGTGACGTGGACTACAGTTACCACGGAACGGATGCTGAGAAAAAGGAAAGGTACCGCGTAAATATGGCGCAGGATCCGTATCAGCCCCTGCTTTCCGACTATACGTTTCTGGAGTATGTGGAAATGGAACATTGCAGTATCCCGGATGCACAAAACCAAATATCGGATGGGGGCATTATTTATGAGGATGCCGCAGGCAGGCGTCACGAATTAACGGATTATGTTTCTTCCGTGGCCGGTGATCACTCATACAGCGCGCTGCAAAAGGCGGAGGAAGCGTCCGCAGACGATACGGTACGCCATATATTTGACGAAAACAATGAAACCGTTCGGAAATATCATTTATCGGAGCAGCCGGTAACGTTAGATCGGAATATGGAAACGGGCCAGGAGAGCGTTTCGGTATTTCTAGCCTGGACGCAGGATCCGTATGCGGAATTTGATTACAAGAATATGTTTGGCAGGGACAGCCTGAAACCGGATTTCCTGTTTCCGATGTATTTGCAAAAAGGAATCGGGAATCCAGGAGCGCTGATGCATCAGCAGAAAGTATATGACGGCCTGTGGCCGCCGGCATAGACAGAAATTTTATCCAGAGAAAGGGGAAAATTGTCGGCAGTTTGATCTTTTCTTTTGTAAAACGGCTTTACCGTAAACTTCTAAAGTTGGTGGTATAAAAAATATTATCAGAACATTTGCTTTGTGGTTTCGGACGGCAGACGACACAAAACATTCTGTCCTGCCTGTTTCGTCAAATGGAGGCTCTAATCCCGCCGGATTATTCTACGGTTCCTGACGCAACCGCCCTCAATGCGCCGTCCAGGCGCACTCGGGCTTTTGGGGACATCCCTGTCCCTAAATTGCTGTCTGGAAACGGCGGGAGTAAGACCCTCTCATTTTCCTGCACAAGGACAGTCCATCCCGTTTTGTGCCGTCTGCCTGTAAACATCAGTAATAAAATGTTCCGACAACATTTTTGTAGGCAGAAAAGATCGGCGTAGTGGCAGCTCCAATAGTTCCATTAAATATTTCAGAAGATTGCAGTATAAGAGCAAGCTTTCAAAGACGTGGAATGTCAGGCCGGTACAAAATAATAACCAATTGTCCTTGCGGAAGAAAATGAGATTTTCTTAGCGCGCTGTGTTTGAACAGCAATTTGGGGACAGGGATGTCCCCAAAAGCCCGAGTGCGCCCGGACGGCGCATTGAGGGCGATTGCGTACGCAAAAAGTAATCATGGCAGAGCGGTTAGAAAATCCATTTGATGGAGCAGGCAATTGTTATATTTTGTACGAGCCTGACAAAATATATATGAAATCAGGTTCTTTGGTTCTGCCAACTTCTGATAATATTTTTTATACCGTCAACTTTTAGAAATTATGAATCAAGCCGTTCCGTAAAGAAACGACAAAACTGCCAGCGGCTTTCCCCACCCTGTGAAAAATAATGTAATCTTATTTTTTCAGGTTAAAAAAATAAAAAAAGTTGTTGCATTTTTTTGAAAATTATATATAATAGAATTTGTGAGCGCCGATATGGCTCAGTTGGTAGAGCAACGCATTCGTAATGCGTGGGTCGCCGGTTCGAGTCCGGCTATCGGCTTACGGGAGAAAGAGGAACAGATCGTTTCCTCTTTCTTTTTTGTTGTATATAAAATGATACAAAAACTTAATAAAATCTTAATAAAATCAGAGAGAATTATTGTTTTTTCCGTAAGGAATGAATATAATAATAATTGTACATTTTTACAGGAATATAGGAGAAAAGAAAATGGACAAGTTATCTCATCTTGACAAACTCGAAGCGGAGGCCATTTATATTATGCGGGAAGTTGCGGCGGAGTGTGAGAAGCCGGTCATGCTTTATTCAATCGGGAAAGACAGTTCCGTGATGCTGCATCTGGCGTTAAAAGCATTTTATCCGGAAAAACCGCCTTTTCCGTTTCTTCACATTGATACGACCTGGAAATTTCATGAGATGATAGAGTTTCGTGATGCTGTTGCTTCCAAATACGGCCTGGAAATGTTGGTTTATTCCAATGAAGAGGGAATCCAAAAAGGGATCAATCCGTTTGACCATGGTTCCGCTTATACGGATATCATGAAAACGCAGGCGTTAAAACAGGCATTGGATCACTATGAATTTACGGCGGCGTTTGGCGGAGCCAGACGGGATGAAGAAAAATCAAGGGCGAAAGAACGCGTGTTTTCTTTCCGGAATGAGGGACATGCATGGGATCCGAAAAACCAGCGGCCGGAAATGTGGAAAGTATATAATACCCGCATTGAAAAAGGGCAGAGTATCCGCGTATTTCCGTTATCAAACTGGACGGAAAAAGATATCTGGCAATACATAGAGCGGGAGAATATAGAGATTGTGCCGTTGTATTTTGCAAAGGAACGGCCGGTCGTATACCGTGACGGAAATATTATCATGGTAGACGATAACCGGATGAGGCTTCTGCCGGGGGAAAAGCCGGAGATGAAAAAAGTGCGTTTTCGGACGCTGGGCTGTTATCCGCTGACAGGGGGCATAGAATCGGAGGCATCTACGTTGAAAGAGATTGTGGTGGAAACGCTGGGCGCCGTTTATTCGGAGAGGACGAGCCGTGTGATCGACCATGAGGCGGCCGGAAGTATGGAAAGACGTAAGAGAGAGGGATATTTTTAATATGGACGGATTATTAAAATTTATTACCTGCGGAAGTGTGGACGATGGAAAATCGACGTTGATCGGCCATATGCTCTATGATGCGAAGCTGTTGTTTGCCGATCAGGAACAGTCGCTGCAGCTGGATTCCAAAGCGGGAAGTGCAGGTGGAGAAATGGATTATTCCCTGCTGTTGGACGGTCTGATGGCCGAGCGCGAGCAGGGCATCACGATTGACGTTGCGTATCGTTATTTTACAACGAACCGCCGGAGCTTTATCGTTGCGGATACGCCGGGACATGAAGAGTATACGCGGAATATGGCGGTCGGCGCTTCTTTTGCTGATCTGGCGGTCATTCTTGTTGATGCGACAAAAGGCGTGCTGATCCAGACGAAACGCCATACGAGAATCTGTGCTTTGATGGGAATCCGTGATTTCGTATTTGTGGTAAACAAAATGGACCTGATCCACTACGGACAGCAGCAGTTTGAATCCATTGAAAAAGATATCCGGAAATTTGTGGCAGAGTTTCCGTGCCATACGCTAAAAATCATTCCGGTTTCGGCTACAGTCGGCGACAGCATTAATTCCAGATCCGACGTAATGGCCTGGTATCACGGGGAAACGTTGTTGGAGTACCTGGAACAGGTGGAAACTATTGAGGATAAAAGCGACGAAAAAAAATTTTGCATGCCGGTACAGAGAACCTGCCGTCCGCATTTGGATTTCCGGGGATTTCAGGGACAGATTGAAAGCGGAAATATTTCGAAAGGCGATAAGATTACCGTATTGCCAAGTGGAGAAAGCGCGCATGTAGAGCGTATTTATATTGCCGATCAGGAATCGAACCGCGCGGTGGCGGGACAGCCGGTGACGCTTCGGCTTGACAGGGAGATCGATATTTCCAGAGGATGCGTGCTGACTGGAGAGCTTCCATGCAAAGTCAGCAGCCTTTGCCAGGTAAAGCTTTTGTGGATGGACGACGATAGTTTGTATGCCGGAAAAAATTTTATTTTGAAGCTGGGGACGCGGATGGTATCTTCTACCGTTATGAAAATATCGTACAAAATTGATATTAACAGCGGGGAGAGGGTTCCGGCGGAGCAGATTTTCAAAAATGAGATCGCGGTTTGTGAGATCAATACCGCAGAGCGGATTGTCATGGACAAATTTGAAAACAATAAGGTGCTGGGAGGATTTATATTAATCGACCGGATTACAAATATGACTTCCGCATGCGGGACGGTGGAAAAGGTTTTGAACCGTTCCGAGAACGTGACCTGGCAGGAACTGGATATTACGAAAGAAATCCGTGCCGGGCAGAAAAAGCAAAATCCACTGACTTTATGGTTTACCGGCTTATCGGGATCCGGAAAATCGACGCTGGTCAACGAACTGGAAAAGCGTCTGGTATCGGCCGGATACCATACTATGGTGTTGGACGGGGATAATATTCGGCTGGGACTGAACAAAAATCTCGGGTTCAGCAGACAGGACCGAATCGAAAATATCCGCCGGATTTCGGAAGTTGCGAAATTGATGAACGACGCAGGGCTGATCGTATTAACTTCTTTTATCTCACCGTTTGAGGCCGACAGACAGAACGCCCGCGGCATTATCGGAGAAGAATTTGTGGAAGTATATGTTTCCACGCCGATTGATATTTGTGAAAAACGGGACGTCAAAGGATTGTACAAAAAAGCGAGAAAAGGGGAAATCCCGGAATTTACCGGAATCAGCAGCCCATATGAAGTGCCGGAACATCCTGATATTTCCGTGGACACTTCTGTAAAGACAGTCGAAGAAAATGCCGATGAAATAATGGAGAAGATTCAGGATTTATTGAATGGCTGTAAGTAAAAAACAGTATATTATATTATGATAAGATTAGTTTTATTTGAAATTATCTGGATATTTTTTCAGGTGGTGTTGGTTGCCATAGCCTACGGGTATCTTTTAAAATTACATAAACTGGTGACTATGGGGATATTGGCCGCCGTAGGGGCGGCTATTCCGTTTTTTCGGGATTTGCCGCAGGACATCAGGATTATCGGTCCGTTGGCCTGTCTGGCGGTATCCCTGGTGTATCTTTTTTTTCATGCGGAAGGGATTGTCAACGAGCCGATACTGGATCGGAAAACCGCGTTTTTACGTGCCGGCATGATGGCGTTATCGACTCTCGGAACGGATAAAAAGGTGTATCGGACGTTTTTTGAAAAAGAGGAGTATGACGAAAACGGTTACCGTATTTCAAGGTGCCGGCTTCCGAAAGGTTTTAAACGCCGGTGTGAAATGGTAGATGGCAGCCATGTGGAAATCTACACTCCGGAGAATCCGAATGAAAAAGTAGTGTTTATGCTTCCTGGCGGCGGATTTGCCGGGCGTTTTACCGATTTTAAAATGAGTTATACGTGGGATTATTCCGCAGCGCTGCACGGTGCGCGTATTATTGTGCTGGATTACCTGACGACGTTAGACGGTGTCAGATGCCCGCATCCGTTAGAGGAAGCCGTGAAAGTATATCGTTGGATATTGAAAAAAGGAGTCAGGCCGGAACATATGATTGTTGCCGGGGACAGCGCGGGCGGTAATCTGGAATTGGTGTTTTTGGATTATTTGAAGCGGGAAGGGCTGCCGATGCCGCGGGCAGGCGTGACGTTTTCCGCATGGACGGATCTGACGGCGACTTCTCCGTCTTTTCAGTCAAAAAAACGGTATGACGCCTTGTTTGGCGGCAACCGCGTGATTTATATAGCAGCGGAAGAGTATATAAAAGGCACAGGCAAAAATCTGGAGGATACCGATGTTTCTCCCTATTTTATGAGCGATTTTTCGGGATTTCCCCCTATGCTGATGCAGGTAGGCAGCAATGAAATGCTGTTGAGCGGCACAGTAGACGTGGCAAAGAAAATGATCCTTTCCGGGGTAGATGTCACTTTGGAAGTGTATTCCGGGATGTATCATGAGTTTCAGCGCGGCAGTCAGTTTAATTACCAGGCCAGAATGGCCTGGAATCATGTGGAAAGTTTTGCCGCGAATGTTTTTTCAGAGTAGGAAAAAATTTCGCACAAGGAACTATTTTGAACCAGGAAACCTATGCCGCTTTTGAAAATTTTTTCTCAACGACGGTAATGATCTGATACAGGGCAAATGCGATCACGCATAAGACCAGGATGGAAAGGATGACCCAGTCCATCTTAAACACCTGGCTTCCATAGATGATTAGATAACCTAATCCTTTGCGGGCGGCAATAAATTCTCCGATAATTACGCCGACCAGGCATAACCCGATGTTTACTTTCATAATTGTAAGCAGATTGGGAATATTGGACGGCAGGATGATTTTAAATAAAACATCCTTTTTGTTTCCGCCTAAAGTGGCGATCAGCTTGTATTTGTCGGGTTCTACTTCCTGGAAACCGCGGTACAGGCTCAAAACAGAACCGAATATGGCAACCGACAACCCGGTAATGATAATCGTTTTCATGTTGCCGCCAAACCAGACGATCAGCAGCGGGGCAAGCGCGGATTTTGGCAGGCTGTTTAGTATGACAAGGTAAGGTTCCGTAGCGTTGGCCGCCGTTTTAAAATACCATAACAGAATCGCGCAAAGCAGCGAGAGCAGCGTGACAAGAAGAAAACTGACGGCGGTTTCCAACAGGGTTATGGAAATATGGCTGAAGAAAGCGTTTTCTTTTGTTAAAAAAATAAAACATTGCACCAGA
Organism: Eubacterium sp.; assembly: GCA_022796875.1. Lineage (GTDB taxonomy): Bacteria > Bacillota > Clostridia > Lachnospirales > Lachnospiraceae > JAAWJJ01. The sequence continues at coordinate 60,786 of JAAWJJ010000007.1, forward strand.
CGGGACGGGCTGGCGAAAAAAAAGCTGTCGATGATCCCGCAGGAGGCAGTGATCTCCCACAATATTAAAAAAACAGCGATAATCAGGATCCGTATCAAATGGATGCGGATTTTTCTTTTTTTGATCTCCCGCAAGTAGTGATTTCGTTCTGTTGAAACGTTTTTTTCAGGAAGCATTGGTGTTTAATTCCTCCCATAATATATTAAAATATGTCTTAAACTCTTTTTCCTGCCGCCGTTCCAAAGGGGTCAGCGACGGAGAAAAATCAGTGCACAGTATCTGTTTGACGGTTCCCGGCCGTGGAGTAAAAATCAGTATCCGGTCCCCGAAAGAAATGGCTTCCGACAGATCGTGTGTGACTAATATGGCAGTGCTGCTGCGGGAACGTAAAATAGAACTGATATCATTGCTTACACGGATGCGCGTCTGGTAATCCAATGCGGAAAACGGTTCATCAAGGAGCAGCAGCTTCGGATTCAATACGAGTGTGCGGATCAGGGCGGCTCTTTGCCTCATTCCTCCGGAGAGAGAAGAAGGTTTTTGGTCTTTAAAATCATACAGGCCGTATTCTTTTAACAGTTCTAACGCTGCATGGAGATTTTGCGGTGTCATTTTATGCTGGATTTCCAGGCCGAGTATTACATTTTCATAGATCGTACGCCATTCTAACAGTTGGTCCTGCTGCAGCATATATCCGGTCAGGCAGCCGGAATGTTCGCCGGTATCATGATGGAATGTTATCGTGCCGCTGCTTGGCAGATATAATCCCTGTATCAAATTAAGCAGAGTGGATTTCCCGCACCCGCTGGGTCCTACAACAGCAATAAATTCGCCTTTTTCTACGGAAAATGAAACACGGTCTAACGCTTTGGTTTCGGCAAGCGGCGTTTGAAAAGTGTAGGATACATTTTCCAGGTGAACGAGTGGTTTCATAGTAGACTTCTTTCCTTTTTTCTATACTATGATACGGACAGCAAAAGGGTGAATTTCGGCTGCGGGACAGAAAAAAAGCTGCTGCAAAATCTGCAACAGCTTTTCGGTGGTTTGCTTATGATTTCAGATACGCTGCATTTATCAGCGGTTTGTTTATGGTTTCAGATACGCCGCATTTACCGGACATTCGATTTCACATGCGAAACAGTCGATACATTTTTCGGCGTCTACTTCCCGGTGTTCCTTTCCCTGGTAGATTGCGTTTACCGGGCAAAATTCTTCACATCTTCCGCAGTTGATGCAATCTTCGTCTATTGTTCTTGCCATAATATCATTACCTCCTTACCGTATTTTTGCTTTTTAGGTATGTTTTGCTTTTAATTTCCCGTCTGTTTCAAGCATTTTCACATATGCCGCAGTATAAAGAGGGTCATAAGTAGCGCAGCCGACGTGTCTGTCCTGACGGATCAGGAATTCTACGCAGTGGTCGCATAAGGTACACCAGTGAATTTCATTTTCCCGGCCTTCCATCATTTTTACCGGTAGATAAGGATCGGCGAATGCCTGCCTGCCGATGGCGATCGCGTCTACAACGCCTTCGCTGATGTTTTTGTTTCCCCAGAAACGAAGCGTGTTTTTCTCCGGTTTTACAGCGCAGAACGGCTGCTTGCCATCTCTGTAAATTGTATATGCGGAACCGATTACTTTTGTTTCCGGTTTCAATGCGTCCCGGAGCACTTTCTGGAAGTAGAAGTGAATGTAAGCATAATCCGGTGTCCGGCGGTCCGGATGCGCCAGGTCCAGAGTGTGTGACGGGGAACCGGCAGACTGGAGAATATACTGTGCTCCATGCTCTTCGAGCGCTTTTACGAGGTCAATGGTTTCCGTGAGGTCCATTACCGCGCTGTCCGGACTCATCGTTCCTACGCCGCCTGGGAACCCTTCGTAAACGGAAATTTTGGAACCGATTAAGAAGTCCGTATCCGGAACCGCTTCTCTTACCCTGTCATAAATATCAATGGCAAACTGGCGGCGGTTTTCCCATTTTCCGCCGTATTTCCAGTCGTCTTTGTTGTACGGCCTTAAAATCTGGCAGCCAAGATAACCGTGGCACAGTTTCAGGTCAACGCCGTCCGCACCTGCTTCATATGCTAAACGGGAACCGTTAACGTAGTCCTGAATGACCTGGTCGATTTCTTTTTCACGAACTAATTTTGCATCTTCATATCCCGGAAGCGGTTCTTCCGTGACACGGATACGCTGCGAACAGATATTGCTGCTGATTTCCCCGGAGTGCGTTACCTGGAAAAGAAGCAGGGTATCCGGATTGATGGATTTTAAGTGCGCAACAAATTTCTTTAACGCCGGAAGATTGTGCTCTTTAATGGAAAGCTGGTTTTTACGGGCTATGTAGTCATATTGAGGTGTAATTGCCTCCAATACGACAACGCCTGCTTTTCCCTCAAAATAATTTTCATATCTTTTGTAAGTTTCCGGCCCCGGATCTCCGTTTGGAAGAGCGTCGCTGCATTCCATAGCGTTAATGACAATGCGGTTTGGTGCGACACGGTTTCCGATTTTTAAAGGTGTAAATAATTGTTCCATTTTTTATCTCCTTTCTTGTCTGTTTTTAGAAAATAAGCAATGATTTTCTCTTTGTAGTTATAATTTTAAACTTTTGCCTTTATTTTCACAATCCCAGGAGGGTTCTCAAAAAATACTAACCGTATTTAGTATAAAAAAATGATTTTTCACCAGACAGGATGTTTCCATGTCGGGACAGAGAAATAAAAGCATAACCTGGAGCAGAAACAATTTGACAAAAACGGAGAGAAAGTCGTATACTAAAAAAAGGTTAGCGTGTACTAACAAAAGTAAGCCTTGTATACTATGCGTAAGTATTAGAATACGATAACCATCATTAAAATTGAGATAACTTTTATGGAGGAAGTGGTTGAGATGACATTAAGGGCATCGGGAGAAGACTATCTGAAAGCAGTTTTGGTTTTGACGAAGCGTATCGGGCGGATACGTGCGATTGATGTGGCCGGATATTTAGGCTTTGCAAAGACCAGCGTCAGCCATGGGCTGCGGCTTTTGCGTGAGAATGGTTTTCTGGCCAGGGATGAAGAGGGATACATATACCTGACGGAAACCGGACTGGAAGAAGCGGAAAAAATTTACGCCCGCCATTGCTTTTTTACCCGGTGGCTGACAGGGGCGGGAATTGACCCGGAAACGGCAGAGAGGGATGCCTGCCGCATGGAACATGCGATCAGTGAAGAGAGTTTCCGGCAGTTGACGGATGCGCTGGAGAGCGTACAAAAAGCGCCGGAAGATAACGGGGAAGACGGAAAATAGTATTCTGGAAAGACGGTTTGTCTTGACTCCCCCAATATTTGTAAAATATAATTTATTTATTCGCGAGGATTAACGTATTTAACTTTGAGAAAAAATGGCGCTATTCCCGTCAGTATGGAGGTGATTCCAATGAAACAGCATCGGTTCTGGGCCTGGGCCGCCATTTTTTGTATGTTCATGGTGATGGTCACAGGGTACAGGCATAAGTAAGGAATTTTTGTGTTTGATAGTAGGAGGAAATATTATGGATTATAATAGGTTGTACAAAAATCTGGCTCTTTTTGCAGGGGGCATACTGGTCGGAACAGCCGGATTTAAACTGTTGTTCAGCAAAGATGCGAAAAAGGCGTATACTCATATTACGGCTGCTGCTTTGCGGATGAAAGATTCGGTGATGGAGGGCGTGACGACAGTGCAGGAAAATGCCGCTGATGTTCTGGCATCTGCTAAGGACATCAACGCCCAGCGTGAAGAACGGGAAACCGTGGTAGAAGACAGTTCCGAAGAGGACTGAGTACATCGAATAGCAGGGGACTGGACAGCGGTTCCCTGTTATTTATTTCCGCGGGTAATGAGAAAAATGGATATGTTTATATGGATATTGACAATAAGAAATACATATCGGATTAGCATATTACATATTTTGGGAGGTTAATATGAAATTTGTGATCAAGCATGAGAGCGCCGGACGTATCCGGGTTCGGATGGCTCAGCCGCATATGTCGTTAAAACAGGCTGATTATCTGGAGGCGTATCTTTTGGGGCAGCCGCAGACCGTTCGGGCTGCAGTGCATGAACGGACATGCTGCGCAATTGTGGAATACCGTGGTTCCAGAGAGGAAATGCTCCGGAACATCAGCCGCTTCAGCTACCAGATGGAGGGGGCAGGGGAGGACGTTTTGTTTCACTGCAGCCGGGAACTGAACCGGGTTTATCAGGAGAAGCTGGCAGGTATGGTTGTAATGAAGCTTGTCAGCACGTTTTTTTTCCCGGCGCCTGTCCGGGCCGTATGGGCTGTCTGGAAAGCGATTCCGCATCTGCTGCGTGGGATCCGCTGCCTTTTACGGGGACAAATGCATGTGGAATTATTGGACGCCCTGTCAATCGGGATCTCTCTGATTTGGGGCGATTTTGCTACGGCTTCCTCTGTGAGTTTTCTTCTGGGGCTGGGAGAACTGCTGGAGGAATGGACGCATAAGAAGTCGGTCAGCGACCTGGCACAGTGCATGTCGCTGAATATTGACAGAGTCTGGCTGAAAACGCCTCAGGGCGATGTATTGACACCGCTTTCCCGGATACAGGCCGGAGATCAGATTCGTGTCCGTTTAGGCGGCATGATCCCTCTGGACGGAGTGATCGCAGAAGGCGAGGTTATGGTCAACCAGGCATCCCTCACAGGGGAATCGGTTCCGGTACCGAAAAGCGCGGGCATGACGGTTTATGCCGGGACGGTGATTGAGGAAGGCGAGGGAGTTGTTCAGGTATCCGGTCAGTCCGGCAGCAGCCGTTATGACAAGATTGTGGAGATGATTGAACAGTCAGAGTCCTTAAAATCAACAGCGGAAGACCGTGCCGCCAATCTGGCGGACCGGCTGGTTCCTTATACGCTGGCAGGCAGTATCGTCACTTACCTGCTGACCCGCAATCTGTCGCGTGCGTTATCCGTCCTGATGGTTGATTTTTCCTGCGCCTTAAAGTTGTCCATGCCGCTTGCCGTCCTTTCAGCCATGCGGGAGGCCGGTGGATTCCATGCAACGGTGAAAGGCGGAAAATATCTGGAGGCCGTTGCACAGGCGGATATGGTGGTATTTGACAAGACGGGCACGCTGACCCATGCCTGTCCGGTGGTCGCCAGGGTCATTCCTTTCGGCGGGCACAGGGAAGCGGATATGCTCCGGCTGGCTGCCTGCCTGGAAGAACATTTCCCACATTCAATGGCGAATGCAGTGGTTCAGGCTGCCAGAGAGAAGGGACTGTCCCATGAAGAGATGCATTCCGAAGTGGAATATATTGTTGCTCACGGCATTGCCAGTACGGTTGACGGCAGGCGTACGGTGATCGGCAGCGCGCATTTCGTTTTTGAAGATGAACGGTGTACCGTTCCAGAAGAGGACAGGGAACGTTATGAAACGCTTCCCGATCATTATTCCCACCTGTATCTGGCGGTCGGCGGAGTTCTGGCTGCGGTGGTTTGTATTTCCGATCCTCTGCGGACGGAGGCGGGCGACGTCGTCAAAAGCCTGCGCAGTCTGGGGATGGAGCGTATTGTCATGCTTACCGGGGACAGTGAACGCACAGCCGCTGCGATTGCTGCTGAGGTAGGAGTGGATGAGTATCATGCGGAGGTTCTGCCTGCAGATAAGGCAAATTTTGTGGAAGAAGAGCGGAAAAAAGGCCATACGGTAATTATGATTGGGGACGGTATCAACGATTCTCCAGCATTGTCCAAAGCGGACGTTGGTATTGCCATCAGTGACGGAGCGGCTATCGCCAGGGAAATTGCGGATATTACCATTGCCGCGGATGATTTGTCGGAGCTTGTCAGTCTGCGGTTGCTTGCGAACAGCCTGATTGGACGTATCCGTTCCAATTACCGGTTTGTGATCGGATTTAACGGCAGCCTGATTGTGTTGGGGGTATTAGGGATTTTGCCGCCGACAACATCAGCCACGCTTCACAATCTTTCTACGCTGGGGGTAAGCCTGTGCAGTATGACAAATCTGTTGGAAACAGAGTAAAACAGAAATTTCTGATACAGGGCGGGCGTTTAAAAATCAGTTGATTTTTAAACGCCCGCCCTGTTCCTGATAATATTTTAGTTGACAAAAAAATACAATATTGCTAGAATGAACCTATCGTGAGTAAAATCGTAGAAAGGTAAGTGCATCTTTGAAAAGACAGGTATTATCGTTATTAGTAGAAAATACAGCAGGTGTGGTAAGCCATATTGTCGGGCTTTTCAGCCGCAGAGGTTTTAATATTGACAGCTTTTCGGCCGGTACGACTTATGATCCCAGGTTCAGCCGGGTGACAATCGTATCAACCGGGGAAGACAGGGATTTGGAACAGATCAAAAAACAACTGGCGAAACTGGAAGATGTGATTGATATCAAAGAACTGGTTGTCGGGGAATCGGTATGCCGGGAATTGATTTTAGTGAAGATCAGGGCAAAAGATACGGATAGACAGGCAGTTTTGAGCGTGGCGGAGATTTTCCGCGCCAGGATTCTGGATGTTGCAAGCGATTCGCTGGTTGTGGAACTGACAGGGGAGCAAAGGAAGCTGGACGCTTTTATCGGCCTGTTAGAGGGGTATGAGATACTGGAACTGGCACGCACCGGTTTGACAGGGTTGTCCAGAGGAACAAAAGACGTTAAATTTATTGATTAGTTATCATAGGAGGAAACAAAAACAATGGGAAAAATTTATTATCAGGAAGATTGTAACCTTTCATTATTGGATGGAAAAACAATTGCAATCATCGGCTATGGCAGCCAGGGACATGCACATGCATTGAATTTAAAAGAGTCTGGATGCAATGTTATTGTCGGACTGTATGAAGGAAGCAAATCCTGGGCAAAAGCAGAGAGCCAGGGATTAGAGGTATACACGGCGGCAGAAGCGGCAAAGAAAGCCGATATTATCATGATTCTGATTAATGATGAAAAACAGGGAGATATGTACAAAAAAGATATTGAGCCGAACCTGAAAGAAGGCAATATGTTAATGTTTGCCCATGGTTTTGCAATCAACTTTAACCAGATTATTCCGCCGTCTTATGTTGACGTTGCCATGATTGCTCCAAAAGGGCCTGGACATACGGTAAGAAGCGAATATATCGAGGGAAAAGGTGTGCCTTGTCTGATCGCGGTAGAGCAGGATGCGTCCGGAAAAGCGAAAGAAAAAGCGTTGGCATACGCTTTGGGAATCGGCGGAGCAAGAGCCGGCGTATTGGAAACAACGTTCCGTGTGGAAACGGAAACCGACCTTTTCGGAGAACAGGCAGTTCTTTGCGGCGGCGTAACCGCTTTGATGCAGGCAGGTTATGAAGTGCTGGTAGAAGCGGGATATGCACCGGAAAACGCATATTTTGAATGTATCCATGAAATGAAACTGATCGTTGATCTGATTAACCAGAGCGGTTTTGAAGGAATGAGATATTCTATTTCCAATACGGCAGAGTACGGAGATTATGTAACAGGGCCGAAGATCATTACGGAAGAAACAAAGAACGCGATGCGCAAAGTATTGAAAGATATCCAGGACGGTACTTTCGCACATGAGTTCCTGACAGACATGAAGAGCTGCAATCAGGTACATTTCCGTTCCATGCGCAGAAATGCTGCGGAGCATGATTTGGAAGCAGTAGGTAAGGAATTACGTAAATTATACAGTTGGAACAAAGAAGAGGACAAATTGATCAATAACTGATTCTATTCGGTTTGATGGAAAAATTTTCTGGTTATGGGAAAATTTCCAATATTATTTTACGGATATCCTTGGTATTTTTTTTAAAAATATCAATGATATTATATAATATCCCTAATATTATACGAAAATCCCGGTTTCTTTTGGAAGCCGGGATTTTCACAGTTCCGGCCTGTAATTTTCATAAAAATGAATAAACTGACAAAGCGTTTTGGAAGATTTCCTGTTATTGCTGTAGGCGAAACCGATTTTCCGTTTGTCCGGTTTCGGAGAAAACGGAATCTCCACTAACGTACCGTTTCTGATATCTTTTTCTACAAATTCTCGGATGACGCAGGCAATGCCGACGCCGATTTTGGCAAAGTCTATGAGCAGGTCCATAGAAGATATTTCAATATAGTCCTCTGCTTCAATATTGTTTTCCTGGAAATATTTTTCCATGTGCTGCCGGGACATATTACCTTTATCTAACAGCATTAACGTTGAATATTCCAGAAGATGGGATTTGGAAACTCCGCGTACTTTGAGGTTTTTTAAGTAATCCCTGGTGGCAACAAAGGTGTCCTCAATTTCCTGTAAGGAATAAAAAACTATGTTTTTGGCAGCTTTTGGCTCACCGACCATGCCGATATCGATCCTGTCATCGGCAAGCAGTTTTAACGTCTGGTTGGTCGGCTGGCAGAAAACGGAAATATGTACGTGGGGATATTGCCTGATAAATTCTTTTAAATAGGGAAGCAACACATATTTGCATAATGTGGAGCTGACCCCGATCCGCAGATGCCCGATTCCAAGCTCAATGCTCTTTTTTACTTTGTTTTCTCCAAGGGAGAGTGTTTCGAATGCAGATTTTACATGTTCATAAAGCATCTCTCCCTCTTCGGTCAGCGTTACGCCGCGCGAACTCCGGGAAAACAAACGCGTACCGATGTTTTCCTCCAGTTTCTGGATGGATTTGCTGATAGCGGGCTGACTGATATACAGTTCTTTGGCGGCTTTTGAAATATTGCCGGTTTCGGCAACCGTGCAGAAAATTTTATAAAATGGTAAATTCTGGTTCACAGGGCTTTTTCCTCCCGTTCCATGACGTTACTTTTCGCGAAGTAGAGAAGCAGCTGATAGTTTGGACGTTTCTTTACGGAACAGCTTTATTCATAATTTCTAAAAGTTGGAGGTATAAAAAGTGTTATCAGAACGTATCGTTTGCCAATGGATTTCCAGGCTATATTGCCGGAGAGGGAAACATTGGAAGAATTTTTATAGTATCCCTTATCTCCGGGAAAATGGGCGAAATGGATTCCCCCGGGGTCACTGTCTGAGGTTTTCCCCGAGGTTTGGGGACGCACCAGGGGGTGGGACATGTTTTTCTTCCTGGACAGCCTTACTGGTTTTTCTAACAGCGGCGTCAAGCACGTTCGATGAGGGTATGCCCTGCGAAACTCGGGACTGCCATACCATAAGAAACAGAATCCGGAACAGATTCGTTTGGCAGTCCCTCAGACAGTCGTCCGGCATACCCATTCGTGCTTTTCCTGCCGCTGGTAAGAAAAACACACAAAAGGCTTCCAATGGAAGAAAGAACATTGTCCCGCCTCTGGTGCTCATACGCCTGACGGAAAACCGAGTTTGAACCGGGGGAATCAAATCGCATCCGCCCATCCCGGGGTTAGGGATACTAAAAATTCTGGAACCCGTTTTCCGGTTTCGGCAATATAGCCGGGAATCCTTGTCTAAGATGTACGGATAACACTTTTTATATCGCCATACTTATAGAAGTTTTAGATAAAGCCGTTTTGTATAAGAAGCGGCGAAACTGTCAGCGACTTCTCTACTCCGCGAAAAGTAATTCCATAACTATAGTTTATAGCAATTATATATAATATATATTTCTATTATAGCATTGCCTGTGCTAGAATGGCAATAACGATATACTCACGAAATAAGAAAAGTAACAGGAGGATTGGTTATGGGAATGACAATGACGCAGAAGATACTGGCGGCTCATGCCGGTTTGGAAAAAGTATCGGCGGGACAGCTGATCGAAGCGGATTTGGATCTGGTTTTGGGAAACGACATTACCTCGCCGGTTGCGATCAAAGAAATGGACAAAATGAAAGTAGACGGCGTTTTTCATAAAGACAAAATTGCGCTGGTAATGGACCATTTTATTCCGAACAAAGATATCAAATCGGCGGAACATTGTAAATGTGTGCGCGAGTTTGCGGCAAAACATGAAGTGTCGAATTATTTTGATGTAGGACAGATGGGAATCGAGCATGCGCTGCTTCCGGAACAGGGCCTTACGGTAGCCGGGGACGTTGTGATCGGCGCGGATTCGCATACGTGCACTTACGGAGCGCTGGGAGCGTTTTCTACCGGCGTCGGAAGCACCGATATGGCGGCAGGCATGGCGACCGGAAAGGCATGGTTTAAAGTGCCGTCCGCGATTAAATTTAATATCGTCGGCAAACCGTCAAAATGGGTCAGCGGCAAAGACGTGATTCTGCATATTATCGGAATGATCGGCGTGGACGGCGCACTGTACCGTTCCATGGAATTCATGGGAGAGGGTATCAAAAATCTGTCTATGGACGACCGTTTCACAATTGCCAATATGGCGATTGAAGCCGGCGGGAAAAACGGCATTTTTCCGGTAGACGATATTACCGTCGAATATTTAAAAACACATTCCAAACGTCCGTATCAGGTGTTTGAAGCGGATGAAGATGCCGAATATGACGAAGAATATACGATTGACTTAAGTACGCTGAAACCGACCGTAGCATTTCCGCATTTACCGGAAAATACGCATACGGCAGATGAAGCGGGGGACATCGCGATCGATCAGGTAGTGATCGGTTCCTGTACAAACGGCCATATTTCCGATCTTCGGACTGCGGCGGAAATTTTAAAGGGCAAGAAAGTGAAGAAAGGCATCCGCTGTATTATCATTCCGGCGACGCAGCAGATTTATCTGGAAGCGATGGAAGCCGGCTATTTGAAAACATTTATTGAGGCTGGCGCCGTGGTGTCCACGCCGACCTGCGGGCCGTGTCTGGGCGGATATATGGGAGTTCTGGCGGCAGGAGAGAGATGCGTATCTACAACAAACCGGAATTTTGTCGGCAGAATGGGCCATGTGGATTCGGAAGTTTATCTTGCCAGCCCTGCGGTAGCGGCGGCCAGTGCGGTTGCAGGAAAAATCTGCGCGCCGTAACGATATTGTAGCAGAAAGGGGAAACGATATGAGAGCAACAGGAAAAGTATATAAATACGGAGATAATGTGGATACCGACGTCATTATCCCGGCCAGATATTTGAATTCTTCCGATCCCAAAGAACTGGCGGCACATTGCATGGAAGATATTGATAAAGAATTTGTATCCAAAGTAGCGGCGGGCGACCTGATCGTTGCCGGAAAAAATTTCGGATGCGGTTCTTCACGGGAACATGCGCCGATTTCGATTAAGGCGGCCGGCGTCAGCTGCGTGATAGCGGAAACGTTTGCCAGGATTTTTTACCGCAATTCCATTAATATCGGGCTTCCGATTATCGAATGTCCGGAAGCTTCCCGGGATATTTCCGCTGGAGATGAGGTCGAAGTGGATTTTGATTCCGGAAAGATTACCAACAAAACGAACGGCCATACCTACCAGGGGCAGGCGTTTCCGGAATTTATGCAGAAAATTATCCGGGCGGAGGGCCTGATTAATTATATTAATGCAAAGTAAAATCAGTCTGTCAGTGCGAAGCGGTGAAAGATTCTAAAAACGCCAGGAAACGGGGCGAAATCCTGATTTCCGTGTAGATTTTTGCGTATTCGTCGGCGTTTAGTTCTGTAATGTAATTGACCGGGAAATTCCGCCGGATGCCGGCTTTTTTTGCAAGGTCGACCGCTTTATTATATGCAGTGGCCGCAGCTGGTTCGGAATCATATGTTCCGATCACATAATTGCTGCGGATATGGAGCGTGGCGCGGAAACGGATTTTTGAAGACGATTCGATCCGTTCCACGCCGAAATATTTATTGATTACCTGTATGTTGGAATAACGGAAATCCGTAGGGTCGCCGTTGACAAACAGGTAGTCTTTTCCGGCTACGCTGTAGGCGTGGATGCCGTAACGGTTTAATATACTGTACTGCATGCCGTAATCATTGACATACAGATGGCCGTTTCGCCGCAAAATACGGTGGCTGGAGTAATAGAACAGATCGTCAATGTCGAATTTGTATTCTTCTGTCCGGGAAAAATAATAGGAAAAATAGTTTTGGTGCAAATAGATCGGAGTAGGAATATAGATGCCGTTATTTTTAAAGTTTAACAATACGATCATTTTGGAAAACGAAAGAACCCGGATATCGTCCAGCGCTTCAATCGGGTGCCGGTAAGCGCCGGTCAGCAGTTTCCCGGCTTCCACATAAGCGCTGTGCGCAAGCTGTTCCGTGGGAAAGCTTCCAAGGCTGATGTGTTTGTTCCGAAATGTGAGGCTGCTGCGGTAATAGATTTCTCCGTTTTTCTTTTTTGCTGAAAAAACGCCTGAAAGCATAAAAACCTCCGCTTGTAAATGAATGATATTTTTAGTATAGTAAATAAGCAGCAGAAAATCAACCAAAATAAGAAAGGGTAATCAGAATGGAAATAATGTATACAAGTACACGGGATGGGAATTTGAAAGTGTCTGCGTCGCAGGCAATTTTAAAGGGACTGGCGCCGGGCGGCGGTTTGTTTGTACCGACTGCACTTCCAAAACTTTCCATTCCTGTAGAGAAACTGGCAGAGATGGATTACAGGGAAACCGCTTATGAAGTTATGAAACTGTTTTTGACGGATTTTACGGAGGAAGAGTTAAAATCCTGTATCTTTCAGGCGTATGACAGCAAATTTGACACCGAAGAGGTGGCTCCGATTGCAAAAGCCGGAGATAATTATTTCCTGGAGCTGTTTCATGGAAAGACGATTGCCTTTAAGGATATGGCATTATCGATATTACCTTATCTTTTAACGACAGCGGCTAAGAAAAATAACGTCACAAATGATATTGTGATTTTGACAGCGACGTCCGGAGATACCGGAAAAGCCGCGCTGGCAGGATTTGCCGGGGTGAAAGGCACGAAGATCATCGTATTTTATCCGAAAAACGGAGTCAGCCCAATTCAGGAAAAGCAAATGGTGACGCAGAAAGAGGATAATACGCTTGTAGTAGGGATTCACGGGAATTTTGACGAAGCTCAGACCGGTGTGAAAAAGATGTTTGCGGACGAAACGCTGGCGGCAGAGTTAGATGCGGCGGGATACCAGTTTTCTTCTGCCAATTCAATCAATATCGGGCGTCTGGTGCCGCAGATCGTATATTATGTTTACGCGTATGCCCGGATGTATAAAGAAAGAGAGATCAAATCCGGGGAATTTCTTAATTTTGTTGTGCCGACCGGTAATTTCGGAAATATCCTGGCGGCTTATTATGCAAAAAATATCGGACTGCCGATCGGAAAACTGATTTGTGCTTCCAATGAAAATAAAGTGCTGTACGATTTCTTCCAGACAGGAAAATATGATAAAAACAGGGAGTTTGTACTGACGTCTTCTCCGTCGATGGACATTCTCGTTTCCAGCAATCTGGAACGTCTGATCTATCATATTGCAGGAAATGACCCTGCAAAAAATAAGGAACTGATGCAGTCGCTGTCGGACACCGGCGAATACGGGATCAGTGAAAAGATGAGGGAAAACCTCGACGGTTTTTACGGGAATTACGCAAGTGAGGCGGAAGTGGCGGAAACAATCCGCGGATTATACGAAAAAACAGGATATGTCATGGATACGCATACGGCGGTAGCGGTATGCGTATATCAAAAATATCAAAACGAAACCGGGGATACTGCCAAAACGGTGATAGCGTCTACGGCCAGCCCATATAAGTTTACCCGCAGCGTTATGTCGGCCATTGATCCGAAGTACCGCGATATGGAAGATTTTGCACTGGCGGATGAGTTAAGCAGAATTGCAAAAGTTGCGGTTCCGCAGGCGATAGAAGAGATCCGCAATGCCGAAATCCGGCATAAGACAGAATGTGAAACAGATCAAATGCCGGAGATTGTAAAAGGATTTTTGAAGAAGTAATGATTTTGGGAAATGACAGAACAGGAAATTCAGAAAGAAACACCGGTTGCATAATCGTATTACTGTGTTTATAATAGATGAAGAGAAAAGAACAGGGAGGGTACGATATGATATTCGATTTGATTATATTGGTTTATGGAGTATACTCCATTGTCAATACAGTGAAAATGAAAAAGACAGGTGAACCGGGAAAATGGCTGACGGGAGAACTTCCGGTCAAAAAGATGAAAGACGTGGATGGATTTATCAATTATATGTATGTGAAAACGATGATATTGGGAGTTTTATCTATTGCATATGGACTTGCCGGTATTATAGACGAGCGTTTGCAGGTTTTAGGCCCGATCAAATACATATTGCTGCTTGCCTTTTTAGCAGTTTTCATTATTTTCTGTGTGGCTTTGCATAAAGCGAAAAAGAAATACCTTTAAGATTTTTGAATGACTGACCGGAAATAGAACTGGAAACAGGAAAATGTGCTATTTTGCCGAAATTTGGCAATTAGCACATTTTTTTGAAAAATTTCGTTATATTCCTGTTTTTCGGTCTTTCTGCTTCACATATTCGGCGTGGTTTCCTACATATTTGTATGCAGGACGCATGATCTTTCCGCCGTAATACAGTTCTTCCAGGCGATGCGCACTCCAGCCGGCAATACGGGCAATTGCAAAAATAGGAGTATACAATTCCAACGGAAGATCCAGCATTTCATAAACAAAGCCGCTGTAGAAATCGACGTTTGGACTTACGCCCTTATAGATCTGGCGTTCTTCGGCAATAATTTTCGGCGCCAGTTTTTCCACTTTGCTGTACAATGTAAATTCTTTTGTGTAGCCTTTTTCGGCAGACAGCTTTTCTACAAATCCGCGCAGGATCTCTGCACGGGGATCCGAAAGGGAGTAGACCGCATGCCCCATACCGTAAATAAGGCCGGCGTGGTCGAACGCCTGCTTGTTTAACAGCGCGCGCAGATAATCGGAAATCTGGTCTTCGTCTTCCCAGTCCGTGATTTTTTCTTTCAGGTCCTGGAACATTTTCACTACTTTGATGTTGGCGCCGCCGTGCTTTGGCCCTTTCAGGGAACCTAAGGATGCGGCAATGACAGAATAGGTATCGGTTGCGGAAGAGGACAGAAGATGCGTGGTAAACGTAGAGTTATTACCGCCGCCGTGCTCCATATGCAAAATAAGCGCGATATCAAGCAGCTTGGCCTCTAACGGCGTAAATTTGCTGTCAGGCCTCAAAATATGTAAAATATTTTCTGATGTGGAATATTCTTCTTTCGGTGAATGAATAAACAGGCTGGCGCCGTCATGGTAATGTTTGTAAGCCTGATAACCATAAACGGAAAGCATCGGAAACAGGCTGATCAGCTGTAAACACTGGCGTAATACGTTCGGCAGGGATACGTCGTCTGCACGGTCGTCATAGGAATACAGTGTCAGTACGCTTCTTGCAAGCGTATTCATCATATCTTTGCTTGGAGCTTTCATGATGATATCACGTACAAAACTGGTAGGCAGCGTGTGATAGCCGGCCAGAATTTTTTTGAAAAGTTCTAATTCTTCCACAGAAGGCAGTTTTCCAAAAAGAAGCAGATAAGTACATTCTTCAAAACCAAAATGGCTTTCAAAAGGAATGCCGGAAATTAAGTCTTTGATATTATATCCGCGGTAAAATAATTGTCCCGGAGCCTGGACTAATTTCCCGTCTTTCATCTCAGTTGCGCATACATCTGATATTTCTGTCAAACCGACTAATACGCCTCTTCCGTTTAAATCACGCAATCCCCGTTTTACATCGTAGTGGTTGTATAAAGCCGGATCAATGTTGGTGTTGCTTCCATGCAGCTGAATAAGTTCTAAAATCTGCGGTGTAATTTCGCAAAATGAATTGGTATCCATATTGTTTTCCTCCTTTTTGAAAATATTTGAATTGTATTTATAGAGAGTCTGCAAAGCGTATGCTTTGCCATATATGACATTATGACGTTAGAAAACCGGTTTCTAAAGCATTTTTCTATAAGTAATACAGACAGACAATATTCAGGAAAGGTGTTACGGCAAAAGAAATAAATAAGGAGGAATTCTTTGAAATTAACAGTTCCTCCTTTGGCGTTAAGTATGTTAATATTTCCTACTATAGCATAAAACAGGCAGTGAAAACAAGAGTAAATTTCTATTTAATAAAAATTTAACATTTTATATGTATCAGTTCACTCGTCAGCCAATATGGAGATAATCACGAGCTTGCATGATGATTTCTCCATTTTTGCTGACGGAGGGAAAGCGCTGTAAGCGCCTTTGCGAATGGCGTGGGAGTGAACTGATATACTGTCCCGGAAAGTGGATTTGCGACCGGGCTTGCCAAAAGGGCGTGTGCGGAACTGATACCATGTAATTTTTTCCCTGGCGCAGGCGGAGAATAAAATTTACAATCGTTAAAAAAATAACAAAAATATACTTGAATTTTCTTTCCAAATTGGGTAAAATATAGGTATGGTAAAAAAAGGATGTGCAATAAAATAATATCTTGTTTTATTGCCGGATAACTAGGAGGATTGAATTATGGCAGTAAGAGTAGCAATTAATGGATTTGGACGTATTGGACGTCTGGCGTTCCGTCAGATGTTTGGGGCAGAAGGGTATGAAGTGGTAGCGATCAACGACCTGACAAGCCCGAAAGTGCTGGCACATTTATTGAAGTACGATTCTTCTCAGGGACGTTACGTATCTTTTGAAGATAAAGACAAAGTAACGGCGGGAGAAGACAGTATTACTGTTGACGGAGAAACAATCAAAATCTACAAAGAAAGCGATGCGGCAAATCTTCCGTGGGGAGAATTGAAAGTTGACGTTGTATTGGAATGTACCGGTTTCTATACATCAAAAGAAAAAGCATCTGCACATATTAAAGCAGGGGCAAGGAAAGTTGTCATTTCCGCACCGGCAGGAAATGATCTTCCGACTATCGTTTACAATGTAAACCATGAAACATTAAAAGCAGAAGATACTGTCATTTCAGCAGCATCCTGTACAACGAACTGTCTGGCTCCGATGGCAAAAGCATTGAATGATCTGGCTCCGGTTCAGAGCGGTATCATGAGCACGATCCATGCTTATACCGGCGATCAGATGACATTGGACGGTCCTCAGAGAAAAGGTGATTTAAGACGTTCCCGTGCAGCGGCAGTGAATATTGTACCGAACAGCACCGGCGCTGCGAAAGCGATCGGCCTGGTTATTCCGGAATTGAATGGAAAACTGATCGGTTCCGCACAGCGTGTACCTACTCCGACAGGTTCTACTACAATCCTGATTGCCGTAGTAAAAGGAAACGTTACAAAAGAACAGGTAAATGACGCTATGAAAGCGGCTGCAAACGAATCTTACGGCTATAACGACGAAGAAATCGTATCCAGCGATATCGTTGGTATGAGATACGGTTCCCTGTTTGACGCTACCCAGACGATGGTATCTCCGATTGAGGGAACGGATATGACGCAGGTACAGGTTGTTTCCTGGTACGACAATGAAAACAGCTATACAAGCCAGATGGTGCGTACTATCAAATATTTTTCAGATTTAAAATAATCAAAGGCAGCAGCCGGAATAAAAACCCGGATTGCTGATGAAAAGGATGTGAAAAAGAGGTCCGGGGCCGGTAAAAAAGGGCCGGGCCTCTTTTCTGTACAGTATTGGGAAAATTCCCGGTTGTTTCCTGAAACAACAGAAAACGACCGGAAAAGCGAATATATAAATGTGGAGGATACAAAAATTATGTTAAATAAAAAATCAGTAGACGACATTCAGGTAAAAGGTAAAAGAGTGCTTTGCCGCTGTGATTTTAACGTACCGTTAAAAGACGGGAAAATCACGGATGAAAACCGTCTGGTAGCCGCATTGCCTACCATTAAAAAACTGATCGCAGACGGAGGGAAAGTGATTTTATGTTCCCATTTGGGTAAGCCGAAAGGAGAGCCGGTTCCGTCGATGTCATTGGCTCCGGTTGCCGCCCGTTTAAGCGAATTGCTCGGACAGGAAGTAAAGTTTGCCGCTGATGCCGAAGTAGTAGGGGAAAATGCAAAAGCAGCGGTAGCCGCAATGAAAGACGGCGACGTGATCTTGCTTGAGAATACGCGTTACCGCAAAGAGGAAACGAAAAACGGCGAAGCGTTCAGCAAAGATCTGGCTTCCATTTGCGATGTTTTTGTAAACGATGCGTTCGGTACGGCGCACAGGGCGCATTGTTCCAATGTCGGCGTGGCTTCCCTTGTCGATACGGCAGTGGTCGGTTACCTGATGCAGAAAGAAATCGATTTTCTCGGTAATGCGGTCAACAATCCGACCCGCCCGTTTGTCGCAATTTTAGGCGGTGCGAAAGTAGCGGATAAACTGAATGTTATTTCCAATCTTCTGGAAAAATGCGATACGCTGATCATCGGCGGCGGCATGGCCTATACGTTTCTCAAGGCAAAAGGGTATGAAACCGGAACCTCTTTAGTAGACGACGAAAAAGTGGATTATTGCCGTGAAATGATGGAAAAAGCGGAAAAATCCGGCAAGCAGCTTCTGCTCCCGACCGATACGACGATCGCGGCAGCGTTCCCGGATCCGATTGACGCTGAAATTCCGGTGGAAGTCGTTGCATCCAATGCGATTCCGGCAGATAAAATGGGACTGGATATCGGTACCGAAACGGCAAACGCATATGCCGAAGCGGTAAAGAGCGCAAAAACCGTAGTCTGGAACGGACCGATGGGCGTATTTGAGAATCCGGTTCTCGCAAAGGGTACGATCGCAGTAGCGAAAGCGCTGGCGGAAACGGACGCTACAACGATCATCGGCGGCGGAGATTCTGCGGCTGCAGTCAATCAGCTCGGTTTTGGCGATAAAATGACGCACATTTCTACCGGCGGCGGCGCTTCCCTGGAATTTTTGGAAGGAAAAGAGCTTCCGGGCGTAGCGGCAGCGAATGATAAATAAGAGAGTAAGATAAAACAGAAGCAGAAATAAAGAATCACAAAAAAAGAAAAGCAGAAATAAAGAATCACAAAAAAAGAAAAGCAGAAATAAAGAATCACAAAAAAAGAAAAGCAGAAATAAAGAATCACAAAAAAAGAAAAGCAGAAACAGAAATCAGAGGATAGAATAGGAGAATAAGCATCATGGCAAGAAAAAAAATTGTAGCCGGAAACTGGAAAATGAATAAAACGCCGAGCGAGGCAAAAGCGCTGGCGGAAGAACTGATCCCTTTGGTAAAAAGCGACAGTGTAGACGTCGTATTCTGCGTTCCGGCGATCGATATTATTCCGGTGATCGAAGCGGTAAAAGGAACCAACATAAAAGTCGGCGCAGAAAATATGTATTTTGAAGAAAAAGGCGCTTATACCGGGGAGATTGCTCCGGATATGCTGACAGACGCCGGTGTGGAATATGTTATTATCGGACATTCCGAACGGCGGGAATATTTTGCGGAAACAAATGAAACCGTAAATAAAAAAGTGTTAAAAGCGATAGAGCACAACCTGATTCCGATTATCTGCTGCGGAGAATCTTTAGAGCAGAGAGAACAGGGCATCACGATCGATTGGATCCGTCAGCAGATTAAGATCGCACTGTTAGGCGTTACGGCGGCTCAGGCGGCAGAAATTGTGATCGCTTATGAGCCGATCTGGGCGATCGGGACAGGAAAAACCGCTACCACTGAGCAGGCGGAAGAAGTATGTAAGGCGATCCGCGACTGTGTAGCGGAAATTTATGATTCTGCAACAGCGGAGAGTATCCGCATCCAATATGGCGGATCCGTAAATGCAAAAAATGCGGCTGAATTGTTTGCACAGCCGGATATTGACGGCGGACTGGTTGGCGGCGCTTCCCTGAAAGCTGATTTCGGAAGTATTGTGAACTATTGATTATCAAAGCCAATCAATAGTCGTGAATTATAAGTAATAAGGATTCTTAAAAAATCTTAGAACGTGCAGAAAAGCGGGGGTATCAAGGGAAATACAATCCTTTGATATCCCTGTTGTGGGTTCAGATAATTTTTTTGCTGTCAGTTTCCTGTTTTCAGCCGGTTTTGCGAAACATAGAGTTTATCCTATCGTTTCCTTTACGGATTTTTTCAATTAACATCATGAAGAAAAGCGAAAACGGAAGGAAATCAGCTTGAAACTATTCGCTTCCTCGAATATAATAGTAATAGAAAATAGAAATAGGAAAAGCGCTTGATGGAGGATGGATTATGGAGTATTTAACATCGGCAGAATGTGCGGAAAAATGGAATATATCACAACGGAGAGTTGCGGTATATTGTAAAGAGGGAAGAATTTCAGGTGCAGTAATGAGGGGCAGAATGTGGATGATACCGTTAGATGCAAAGAAACCGGAAGATCCTCGAAAAACTCAAAGAGGCAAGGGGCGGACAGAAGAATTATAAAGGGAGTCGGAGGTACAGAATATGTTACCGGAAAGTGCAAAGAATAAAATAGAACAAATATGGCTGGATGTGATAGCTGGCGGCGTATCACAACCTACAGAGGTGATAGAGCAGTTAACATACCTCATGTTTGCGAAACAACTGGACGAGATAGAAGCGGATATTGAAACTTCGGAAGTATTGTCTGGAAAAAGACAAGAGCATTTGTTTGGCGGGTCGGATGAGGAACAGGCATTGCGTTGGAGAAATTTCAGAAAACTGGAAGCAAGAAAGCTTCATATGGTCTTTTCGCAAAGAGTATTTCCGTTTATTAAATCTGTAAACAAGGATAAAAACTCTGCTTTTTCACGTTTTTTGGCAGACGCAATATTTAAAATTAATGAACCGTTAGCGCTGCAAAAAGTAATCACAGGTCTGGATGATTTGTTTGAGCATGACATAAAAGGTTTGGATATGCAGGGAAACCTGTACGAACATATGCTTGCAAAGTTAAACTCTGCGGGGAGGCTTGGCGCATTTAGGACCCCAAAGCAAATTAGGGATCTGATGGTAAATCTTATGCAGCCAACGGCAGATATTCTTATTTGCGATCCTGCATGTGGAACTGCTGGATTTTTGATTTCCTGTGCAGAATATATACGGGATCATTATGAGAGAAAAATGTCGGATGAGCAATGGAAGCATTACCAGACATCATTATTTACAGGTTATGATACGGATGCAACAATGTGCCGGTTATCCTGCATGAATTTGATGCTGCACTCTGTCAGTAATCCCAAAATAGAAAAGCGGGATAGTGTTTCTAAAGATTACAGCGAAAAAGACAAATATAACCTGATTTTGGCGAATCCCCCATTTAAAGGAACATTGAATAAAGAGAATATCAGTGATAGTTTGAAAGGAATTACAAATACAACAAAGTCGGAATTACTTTTTGTTGGTCTTTTTATAGAAATGCTTAAAACAGGGGGAAGGTGTGCCTGTATTGTTCCGGATGGCGTCTTGTTTGGTTCATCAAACGCACATAAAAGCCTTAGAAAAGAATTAGTTGAAAATCAATATCTTGAGGCGGTTATTTCCCTTCCATCTGGTGTTTTTAAACCGTATGCAGGCGTATCAACTGCTATTTTGATTTTTACAAAGACGAATTTGGGAGGGACGGATGAAGTATGGTTTTATGATATGAAAGCAGATGGATATAGTCTTGATGATAAAAGACAGCCAATTGCTGATAATGATATTCCTGATATAATTCACAGATTCCATAATCTCGAAAGAGAAAAAGAAAGAAGTAAGAAAGAGCAGAGTTTCTTTGTAAAAAAGGATG
Organism: Eubacterium sp.; assembly: GCA_022796875.1. Lineage (GTDB taxonomy): Bacteria > Bacillota > Clostridia > Lachnospirales > Lachnospiraceae > JAAWJJ01. The sequence continues at coordinate 82,395 of JAAWJJ010000007.1, forward strand.
AGATTGTTGGAAACGATTATGATTTGTCAATTAATAAGTATAAAGAAATAGAATATATTCCAAAAGAGTATCCGCCTACAAGTGAAATTATTAAGGATATCGAAAATCGTCATCAGAAAATCGGGGATCAGATAAATGTAATAAAGAAATTGCTTAATATAGAGGAACTGTAAATTCGGATTTGTGGGGGGATG
>JAAWJJ010000059.1 GCA_022796875.1 Eubacterium sp.
GCAGACTCCATAATAGCCAAACATGGCGGACAGCTTATTTTAAGCAACTCTGAAAAGACTGGCGGCGCACAGGTTATAATCAAAATTCCATATTGACATCATGGGGCTGTCGCACTAAGTAATTAGAGCGCAGCTCCTTTTCTATGCAAAAAATAGCTGCCAGACCTCGAAAGAATCCGGCAGTTGGTGTAAAATTAATGTATGACCAAACACATTAGCTTACATAAAAATTATAGTCTGCATCAAGGCGGATATCAATTAAAACTTCCGCTAAAATATCATGGACTGGGAAATTTTGCATCCGCTTCGCCGCGGGAAACGCTGCGGGCGGCGGCCGGCGTGAATCTGATTTCAGACGACAAATGGATGAACATGCTAACCGACAGAAATAACCTGATTCATGATTACGACGGAAAAATAGCTCTGCAGAAATCAATGACTATTTTGGAAGAATATATTCCTCTGTTTGCGGAATTTCAGAAAACGGCGGCAGCATATTTTGAGAAATGAGTAAAGGAGTATGTGAATGCGCTGAGATTTGAACATGCCACCCTGCTGTTAAAACAGACGAATCTAAGAATTATCGATATCTGTATGGAAAGCGGTCTTTCCGACAGTAAACAGTTAAACAAAATGTTTTTAAAAATATATGATATGACGCCGAAAGAATTTCGGCAAAACAGGATGCCGCTTTCCAGGGAATTTAATCAGGAGGCATCTTCTTCGCAATACGTATTTACGGAACCGGAATCCGTAAGAATCCTGCGGGTGCATCATCATTATGACTGCGACGAACCCGGGTTTATCAATACGCTGCCTGCGATGTAATACAAAAATCCTGCGGCATACGGTAATGGCAATACGCATACCATATGCTGCAGGATTCTCTTTTTAAAAAACAACAGTCCCGTCCGCGTTGCTTAAAATACGATATCGTATTTCGTAATATTCACTTCCGCCCTGCCGTCGCAGGAAAATACGATGCCGTCCGCTTCCTGCGGGGTGCAGATGACCGTGCTGCTTACCTGCTCTCCGTTGTTTACAAACATTTCCACGGAATCTCTGTCCATGACAAAACGTAATTTCAATCTGCCCTCTTTTTCTTCGACTCTCATTTTTCTCTGGCAGACAACGTCGCAATTCAGTCCGGAATATGTACGGTCCGTTTCCAGCAGTCGTTTCACTCTGTCATACGTATAGGACGTCGTATATGCGTCGTTGTTCGCCACGTCTATCGTAAATTCCCGGAAGTCCCCTCCGGTAATTTCTACGGTCAGGTCAATGACCCTGCCCCTGATGCCAGACAGGCTCTTTCGTTCCGAAATCTCCTCTCTCTCATAGGATACTTTGTTTTTCCGGTAACGCTCCAGTTCCCTGACCGGCTTCTGGATCAGCGTATCCCCCTTTAACTCCAGTTCTCTTGGCAGCGTCATCATCCCGTTCCATTTCCGGTCCGGCGGAGTAAAATCATTCTGCCAGGATTTCATCCATCCGATCAGCACCCTTCTTCCGTCCGACAGCGCCGTCGTCTGTGCCGCATAAAAATCCAGTCCGTAATCCAGAGAACGGGGTTCTCCTTTTTTAAACTCATGACGCTCCCTGTCGTATTCCCCCAGAAAATAAATGCTTTGATAACCGTTGTGAAATTCATATTTCTGCGCGCGCATTTCCTGCGGCGAGCAAATCAGCATATGCTTCCCGCCGAAAGGGAAAAAATCCGGACATTCCCACATACCGCCGCCAATTCCGATACTGTCGGCCAGCACGCTTTCATAACTCCATTTTGTGAGTTCCCTGCCGGAAAACAAAAGAATCTGTCCATGTCCTTTCTCTCCCCGGCTTCCGGCTATAAGATAATAAACGCCGTCTTCCTCCCATATTTTTGGATCCCTGAAATCGTTCCTGCTGAATCCGTCCGGAAGCTGCTCTCCCCGGAGGATCAAACCCTTTTTCTCATACGTAGTCCCGTCGCCGACTGCCAGGCACTGGTTTTGAAACTCCACCTGCGTACCGTTCCGGCCGGTTCCGCGTACTACACCGGTATATGCCAGAACATGTGTTCCTCCCGTTTCCAGCGCGGTACCGGAAAAACATCCGTCGCGGTCATATTCCTGATCCGGTGCTAACGCGATCGGTTCATTTTTCCAGTTCAGCATATCTTTGGATGTCACATGCCCCCAATGCATCGGCCCCCATTGCGTACCATACGGATGAAACTGATAAAACAGGTGTATTTTCCCGCCGTATTCGGAAAACCCGTTTGGATCGTTCATCCATCCGACCGGAGGTGTTACATGAAATACCGGCTTTTCACCGTCAGACACCGTATTTTCACTTACATATACATTCGCTTTTGCCAAATTCATGCTATATTCCTTTCTATTAGCCATTCGCGTTTTTTATTTTTCCTTTAAAACCTTTTTCATTCTGGTCAGATGTTCCGCCGCTGAATTGCTTTTTCTCCGATTGCCAGATTCGTTTCTTTGTCAAAGAAATGCATTTTATCCGGAATAAACACAAATTCCACTTCCTCTCCGGCCTTGCTTACCTCATATTTGGAAACTCTGGCTACCGTGGTATTTCCTGCAAACTCAAAATACAGATTATTTTCGTTTCCCATAATCTCCGTATTGTCGATGACCGCTTTCTGTCTGCTGTCAGCATACGCCTCGAGGCTTTCTTTGTCAAATTTGATGTCTTCCCCGCGGATGCCCATCATAACTTCCGTATATCCGCGAAGCTTCTCCGCCGTTTGCGCAGGAAGCGCCGCCGCCTTTCCGGTGGAAAAAATCAGCTTGCCGCCGGATATTTTTACCGGGAAGAAATTCATCTGCGGCGAACCGATAAAACCGGCTACAAACATATTTGCCGGATGTTCGTAAAGTTCCATCGGCCGTCCTACCTGCTGGATAAACCCATCTTTCATGATTACGATCCGGTCTGCCATCGTCATCGCTTCCACTTGGTCATGCGTAACATATACCGTCGTGCTGCCCAGGCTTTTATGCAGTTTGCTGATCTCGTTTCTCATGCTGACGCGCAGTTTGGCGTCCAGATTGGAAAGCGGTTCGTCCATCAAAAATACTTTCTGGTTTTTCACAATCGCTCTTCCCAGAGCTACTCTCTGGCGCTGACCGCCGGAAAGGTTTTTCGGCTTCCGGTAACGGTATTCCTGCAGTCCGAGAATTTCAATCGCCCAATCGACTTTTTTCCGAATCTCGTCCGCCGGGACTTTCATATTTTTTAAACCGTACGAAATATTCTTTTCCACGGTCATATGCGGATACAGAGCATAATTCTGAAATACCATGGAAATCCCTCTGTCGGCCGGCGCGATCTCGTTCATTTTCTTCCCGTCGATATACAGTTCTCCGTCCGAAATATCCTCAAATCCCGCCATCATACGCAGCGTTGTGGATTTCCCACAGCCGGACGGGCCGACAAAAGCGATAAACTCCCCCTCTTCGATTTCCAGATTAAAATCCGTCACGGAATTTTTATCGTTTCCCGCATATTTTTTACATATATTTTTAAATTCTACAAAACTCATACTTTTAACCCTCCTTAGAACCGGTAGACACCACGCCTTCTACAATCTGTTTCGAGAAAAACGAATAAATGATAATGACCGGAATCGTAACCATTGTAATTACCGCCAGCTTCTGCCCCATCGTCGTATTGTCGTTCGCCGTAATCGCATTTAAACCGATCTGCGCGGTCAGCAGGTCACTCGAAGTAAATACCAACGACGGCCACAGGTAATCGTTCCAGACATTCAAAAACGTAAATACGCTGACCGTCGCCACCACGCTTTTCGACATCGGAAGCACCATCGTAAAAAAGTATTTGACCGGGCCGCAGTGGTCTAACTGCGCCGCTTCGTATACGTCGTCCGGCAGACCGAGAAACACCTGCCGGAACAGGAAAATATTAAACGGATTGACTAACATCGGCAATACGTAACCGATAATCGTATTTAACAGCCCGAACTTTGCTATAATCAGAAAGTGAATCGTAATAATCGTTTCCATCGGCACGATCATGAGCAGCATAATGATCATCAGCCATCTTTCCCGGAACGGAAAATTGATCTTCGCCAGCGCATACCCCGCAAATCCGTTTATAATAATCCCGAGGACGATCATAATCGCGGCGTATAATAACGTATTGCCCATATATCTTAAGAAACTCGTATTCGTAATCACCGTGATGTAATTATCGAAAAAATCACCATCCGGCGCCGGCGGAATAAATGCCAGCACACTGTTCATGTCCGCCGTAATAGCCGCGTCCGGTTTAAAGGAGTTTGCCAGCATCCAGATGACCGGAAACAAGAAGAAAATGGATGCCGCTAATAATACCACAACTAAAATCCAGTTATTTCTTTTTTGCTTTTTTGTTAACATGTCTGTCCTCCCTGTCCTTTGTGACGATCGTCTGGATCACCGTCAGAACCATGACGAAAAATGCAAATACAATTGCCATGGTTGACGCCAGGCCGATTTCCCAGTTTACGGTTCCTGTTTCATAAATGTCATATACAACGGTATAGGTGGAATGCGACGGTCCGCCTCCCGTCATGACCATCGGCTGTACCAGCATCCGGAACGCGCCGATCGTAATCGTGATAAATACGAAAATACACAACGGTTTCAGTTCCGGAAGCGTAATATCCCGGAATTTCTGCCACGGCGTCGCATGGTCCATTTCCGCCGCTTCATACAGCGCCGGGTTAATCGCCTGGATGCCGCCCAGCAGGATAATCATCTGATAACCGACGCCCTGCCATGCGCTCATGATAGCAATCGACGGCAAAGCCTGGCTGGCGCTGTTGATAAACGGCTGTGCCGAAATCCCGACCAGTCCCAGCAGGGAATTTAAAATACCTTCCGGACTGTATATTTCCGTCCATAAATTTGATACAACCGCCAGCGACATCACAACTGGAATAAAAAATGCTACTTTAAAATATTTTTTGCAGTGCGTTACTTTATTGATTACCAGTGCAAGCCCCAAAGCTCCAAGTCCCTGAAGCGGCACGATAATAATCACGAATTTCACCGTATTTAAGAAAGCCCGCAAAAAATCTTCGTCTTTGAAAATCTGAATATAATTCCCCAATCCCGTAAAATGAGTCAGGCCGGGATTGAGCGCAAAGAAATCCGTAAAACTGAAAACCAGCGTCAGAATCATCGGCAGGAACAAAAACAATGTCAACAATACCAGTGCCGGTCCGAAAAATGCCATACCCATAAGGGATTCCGATTTTTTCTTTCTCATTCAATCCACCGCATAACGCTTCAATTTCGCGTTAATCCTTTCTACAGCTTTATCCAGTTCCGTCTGTGCATCCTCCCCGGTCAGCACGACGTTTTCCAATACTTCCTGCACCGAAGAACTTACTTTCGGATACACCGGCGTCTTTGACCTCGGATGCCCGTAATTGCTGAGCTGGTTGTACAGCGCCTTATAATTTTCATCCGTTGCAAAGATATCAATGCTTTCAAACGCCTCGTAAGTAGACGGGAAATTTTTGCAATCCGTCCACAGCATTTTTCCGCTCTCGACCCCGCTCATCCACTGAACCAGTTTTGTCGCCCCCTCCAGGTTTTCCGTTCCCGAAGATGCCGCAAACGCCCACGACCCGGTCGGCGTATACCGTTCTCCGTCCCAGTCGTCGGAAACGACATAAGGCGCCACTCCCAATTCAACGTCCGGATAATTGTTATAGATCGTATTTACTTCCCATGCGCCGTCAAACTTGAACGCCGCGCGTCCGCTCTCAAACAGATCGGTAATCTTGACCGGCGACATATAACCGCCGTCCAGTATACTTCTGAAATAATGCAGCGTTTCAATATTTTCTTCCGAATTAAACACCCCGTCTACGCTCAATCCCGTTTCGTCGACAAAATCGCCGCCGTTGGACCAGAAAAACGGCGCGTAATAATAGATTGTGGCTTCTCCCGCCGGAAACGACAGGTCCAGAGCATATCCGTCTTTTTTATCGCAGGCCGGTTTTACTTTTTTCAGCACTTCCAGAAATTCGCTGTACGTCCACGGATGATCTGCGTCCGGGATTTTTACTCCGGCTTCTTCAAGAATTTCTTTGTTGTAATACAGTCCTACGCTGGATTCCATCGCGCCCAGGGCGTATAACTTATCTTCATATGTACCCTGCTCCAATATAGAGGTCAGATAAATACTTTTTTCCTCTTCCGGTATTTCCGCCAGCGGCTGAATAATACCGTTTGCGGCATACGCCGCTACGTTCGGCCCGTCTACCGTAAGCACATCCGGCAAATCCCCGGACATAACCGACGCATTGATCTTATCCGAATAACCGCCTCCGCTGTCATTTCTCGGGATAAACTCAATATCCGCAAAATAAGTCCCGTCGTACTTTTCATTGAACGCTTCTACGGATTTCTTATAACACTGCCCCTCTTCCGTTTCCTCGATGGAATGTACCCAGATGCTTAAATAGGTTTCTCCCGGATCATAACCTGCAATCTCTCCGGGTTCGGCCTGCTTTTTTCCGCATCCGGCCGCACAGATCAGCAGTACTGACAGTGCCGCCGCGCCTGAAAACCGTTTTTTCATTTTTGTCACGCTGTTCCCCCCTGTTCTTTTCGCTTCCCCTATCGTTTTCCGCTTCTTGCATAACCGGTTAAGTAACCGGTTACTTTATATCCATATAATACTATCCGGAACTCCCTTTGTCAACCGGTTTTTCAAATTTCCTGATCCTTTATTTTACGGTATGAGAACCGGTTACGTAACCAGTTATTCTTTTATTGATTTTTTCATCTTCTGCTGGTATACTTGATAAAAGAAAATCCATGTGCACAATAACAGGAATTTTATCGGGAGAACTTCTATTATGAACCAAAAAAAAGTAACCTTTGCGGATATTGCAGAATATACTAATTTTTCAAAGACCACTATTTCCAGATATTTCAACAACCCGGATTCGCTGACACTCGCGAACCAGGAAAAAATTGGTCAGGCGTTAGAGCATCTCGGATATCAGGAAAATAAGCTGGCAAAAGTGCTTGCAAACGGGAAGAGCGAATTTGTCGGCGTAATTGTTCCGAACCTGTATTTGCATTACTATTCGGAAATGTTAAATCAGATCCTGAAAAGTTATCAGGATAACAATTATAAATTTCTTGTATTTGTCGGGGATCAGGAAAAAGAAACCGAACAGAAATACATTCAGGAATTGCTGGCATACAAAATAGAAGGACTGATCGTTTTAAGCCACACGATTCCCTCAAAGGAACTCGCCGCTTACAATATCCCTGTCGTCACGATCGAACGGGAATCGGAATACGTCTGCGGCGTCACTACAGATAATTACATGGGAGCCGTCCAGGCCACCAGTCTGCTGATCAAAAATAATTGCGACGTTTTAATTCATATCAATGCTTTTTTTCCGGAAAATTCGCCCGCATGCGGGAGAATCCAGGGATTTCAGGATATTTGCACCGAACGCAAAATCCCGTATGAAATCATCCGCAAAGACTTCGGTTCCTCTTACGAAGACATTTACAAACAGTTGAAACTCATATTTACGGAACTGGAAAACAAGTATCCCGGCCAAAAAAAAGGCGTGTTTCTTTCCAACGATACTTACGCGAATACGTTACTGAACCTGATTATTCAAAAATATGGCCGCCTGCCGGACACTTACCGTATCGTCGGGTTCGATAACTCCCCGATTGCCAGCGAAGCGATCGTGCCGATTACCACAGTTGGGCAGCAAATCGATAAAATAGCCCATACGGCTCTTGATCTTCTGGTGCTGCAAATGGATGAAATGAAAAAACGCCGGCCCAAACCTATGAAAGAACCGATTCATAAGCAGGTCACGCCGGTGTTTCTACGAAGGGATACTACGGAATAAGCTTTTCAGTATATTCCTGTACAATGAAAATAGCAACCAAGAACAAGTCAAATACCTGCAGCAAGCCGACAGGGCATAATTTGGCCTGTCTTTAGCAGGTTCGCCCCAAGGGGCGGGCTTTTCCCTGGCTGCCTTATTTTGTTAATATTTGTTAATAACGGATCAGCTTCCGTATCATATTCTGATAACGCGTCATCTGCGTCCTCTCATCTTCTTTCACGCTGAAATGATGTCTTTCATATTCCGCAGTCAGATACCCCAAAGCATTTCCGACAATTCCTGATGCCGTCGCCGCTAATATTATGATCGCTCCAAACGACAGGTCGGTAACGCCGCTTGTGAAAATAAAGTTGATTCCCCATGCCGCCAGGCTCGGAGCAACCATAGACGTTACAATCAATCCAATATTTGACAACGCCAGAAACTTTCCCTGTGTCGCAACATTTAACAAAATTCCTACGATCACGATCAATACTGCAAATCCGATCATTCTGACCTGAGTTTTATGGTTCGATTCCTGCATTGCTATTTCTCTACTTAAAAAACCGCCTCCTGTTAAAAATAGGCTTTCGCCATTGCTTTTCGCAAATGGCGCAGCCCATCTGATTTTCTATCCTGACTGTTTCTTATTTCGCCGCACCAATTTTTTCATAAACGTTTTCCGGATAGCTGTTCATCATCTGAACATAATCGTCGATTGTAACATCCGGGTTATTGCGGTATAAAAGCGACTGATATTCTTCTGCTGAAATCGTACCGGTCGAAGTTTCCGGATTTGTTAAAGAGTCTTTAAAAGCCTGTGCATTTTCCGGCGTTACTACAAAATGATGCAGTTCGTCAATGATCGGCGCCTCACCGTCGCTGCCTTTGATCGGATGTCCGTCCATATAGTTTGCAAGCAATGTTACCGCTACGCCGCCGCAGGCAACCTCGCCGCCCGTACAGGCGTCGATTTTTCCGGAAGCAATATAATCGAGTACGTCCGGATTAATCGAAGAACCGTATACTTTGCAGTCCATATTTCTCTGTTCTACAATATCCGCCGTCGCCAAAGCCGTAAATACAATCTACATTTTCATTTGCGTTACCGCGTCGTTTGTCTTTTGCGTCGCTTCGGACGGATCTCCGGAATGTGCTACGTATACGACTTCTCCGCCGCCTGCTTCAAACACTTCGGTAAATCCTTCGATTCGTTTGTCGTCACAGTAATCTCCGATTGCGGCCGTCGTCAATAACGCTGTTTTGCAGCCGTCGTCGAGGCGATCTGCGCGATAATCTCTCCTTCTTCCGCCGGATTCTGAACGATTTCCCCTACGAAATATTCGTATCCTTTCATCACTTCCAGGTCTTTTTCATTGGCTGTATTTGCATAAAAGACAAATGGAACCTTTGCTTCTTCACAAATCTGAGCGGCATTTGTAAAAACCGTATCGGAAACGCCTACCAGACAGGCCGCATCTACGTTTGAAGCGATCTGGTTCTGAAACTGTGTAATTACGTTATCCACCGTAAACTCGTTATTTACAACGTTTAACGTCGCTCCTACCGCATCGCAGCCTGCTTTCACATTCGCCTCATGCATATCGAGCGCGTAATCTCCGGCTCCGAAGTTGTTTGTCGCCAATCCCGCAGCCATACATGCCGCCATAAACATTGCTATCATTTTCTTTTTCATTTTGTTTCTCCTTTTCTTTGTTTGTTTTGCTTTTCTGTTTTTGTTTCCTGTCTTCGTTTTTCTTTATGGAAAACGTTTTTACTTTCTTTTATAGTGGACAATTTCTAAAAATTACAGCGTGTCATCTCGCACCTTGTAGTGCCCTTTGCCCACTCTTATCAACAACCCCTGCCTGTAAAGTTTTTCCAATACCCTTTGCATCTGACGGAGGCTGCAATGAAGCTGCAAAATCCGTTTGCCGCCAGGGAGTTCTTTACCTTGCCTTATTGTTTGTTTTCTCAAAAACGGCAGGCTATACCGGAATTCTGTCGGCACAGGCAGGCGCGGATGCAGCCACCTGCCTCCTGTCATTCTTCTTATATAGAAAAACAGTAAAAAACAAGCTGCCGTACCTGTGATTCTTTTATCACGGGCACAGCAGCTTTCCGGATTCTATATTGCTTTACGATCCCATCACAACAATTTTTAATCCCTGCATGCTGATATTCATTTCCATTGCTTCGTTTATATCCGCCAATGCATATTTATGCGTCAGAAGTTTCTCTACCGGCAAATTCTGCTGTTTGGCTTCTTTTAAAAATTCCATGGCATGGATCCAGTCTTTTGCCTGATACGTCCAGGAACCAATAACCTTAATTTCCCTGTTGCAAATATCCTGATGCGGATTATACGTCGTCGGCCCGTTATCCACAAAAAATCCCAGCTCGCACATAGAACCGCCCCTGCGTACATATTTCCAGATTGCAGACGCCGCTTTTGGAGAACCTGTACACTGGAACGCCATATCGGCGCCTTTCCGACCCGTAATCTCCATCACTTTTTCCTGCGCGTCTTCTGCCAGAAAGTTTACAGTATAAGCAGCTCCCAGCATTTTTGCCATATCCAAACGCTTTTCATCTCCGTCTACCGCAATAATATTTCGTACGCCCATCGTACGGACTGCCACCAAAAGCAGCAGGCCGATCGGTCCGCATCCCTGTACCAGCACGTAAGAACCATGCTCAAAGTTAAAGATTTCTTTCGCTTTCTCTACCGCATGAATAATAACCGCTGCCGGTTCTATCAACGTCCGCAGATCTACATCCATATCGCTGACGTTAAAAACAACTCCGCCTGCATTGATCTTAATATATTCGCCAAACCACCCATTCAGATTCCGATAAGCTTCTTCTCCCGGCATCAGTCCGAAGATTTCTCCGTTATCGCAAAGATGGATATGTTCCGGATCATATTTACAGGTATCGCAGACGCCGCATGGTTTCAATCCGGTCACAATCTTATCCCCGAGTGCAAGCGGTTTCCCATAATAGTCTTTTGTCACATTTTTTCCAAGCTTTACGATCGTTCCGGTTCCTTCATGCCCCAACTGCACCGGAATATAACCAAACGGATCGCCCTTATACTCATGGACGTCTGTTCCGCAGATTCCGACCTGCTCCACTTGTACCAATACCTCGTCATCATTGATTTCCGGCGTCGGAACTTTGATGATCTCAATTTTTTTCTCTCCGGTCAGGACTGCTGCCCTGACGGTTTCCGGGATACTTACTGCCATACATTTTTCCTCCTTCTAAACAATAGAATCCGCGCTTTACGAGCCTTTATTGTCCTAAACAATATAGCTGCACTTTGTCCGTACATTCGCAAAGCGCAGCTATATTATATATTATCCGGAGAATCTCCGTAGTGTGTTTGTTGTGTTTTTTTCACGTCAAACAAGCTTTTTTAGTTGATTTGCAGCGGAAAAGCACCCTTGTGAATGGTGAAAACGGAACGATTCCTTTTTTTAACTTAAGGCAGCCGCCCGCTTACGTATTCTTTTCCGAATCACCATATAACAAATTATATGTACAGCAAAAGTAATTACCCAACTGACCGGATACGACAGATACAGATTCTCTACCGTATGATCCACCTGAAATACCGTCGCCACCCAGCCCAGCCTCAAAACACAGGAACCAAGAATAGATACGGCCATAGGCAGGATCGAATATCCCATGCCGCGGATACAGCCGGGCATGACGTCCATAATGCCGCAAATCTCATAAAAAAGCGTACAATTCCGCATCCTTACCATACCTGCGGCGATCACGGCCGCGCTGGTAGAATAAATGCCCAATAACGCCGGACCTGCCGCATACGCTCCTATCGATAATACGGTGCCGAATAAAACCACATATCCGATACATAATCCTGTCACTTTATCGACCCGGTCGTATCTGGCCGCCCCCATATTCTGTCCGTTGAAACTGAGCGCCGTCTGATGGAATGCGTTCATCGAAACATAAATAAAATCTCCTACGCTGGACGCCGCTGCGCTTCCGGCCATCACCACAGCGCCAAATGAATTCAGCGAAGACTGGATAATTACATTGGAAAAAGAAAACACAACGCCCTGGATTCCCGCCGGCAAACCGATACGCATCATCTTTTTTAAAATACCGATATCAATGCCAAGATGCCGGATATCCAGTTTCATCATATCTTTCTCCCTACACAGGCACCGCAGTACCAATCCTCCGGATACCGCCTGTGAAATCACGGTTGCCAACGCCACACCGGCCACATCCATATGAAAGACGATCACGAACAGGCAGTTTAAACCTACGTTGATCACGCCTGCAAACATCAAAAACAACAGCGGGCGCCTCGTATCGCCTTTCGCCCGCAAAAGGGCGCTGCCAAAATTATACAGCATTAAAAACGGCATACCGCAAAAATAAATACGCATATACAAAGTAGAAAGCGGCAATACTTCCTCCGGCACATCCATAAGTTTTAACAATATTTTCGCAATCAGTATTCCGAAAACCAAAAGAAAGGCTCCGCTTACCAGACTGGTTGTAACCGCCGTACGCACTATTGCTCCGACATGATCTTTTTTTCCCTCTCCGATCGCCCGCGCCGTTATTACATTTCCCCCCACGGATAACCCGATGAACAGCTGAACAATCAAATTCACCAGAGAGGAGGTAGAACCGACTGCCGCCAATGAATTATCTCCAGCAAACCTGCCCAATACTACGACATCCGCCGCATTGAATAATAACTGCAAAATGCTCGAACACATAAGAGGAATCGCAAACAGCAAAATTTTCCCCGCAACCGGTCCGTGTATCATATCGATTTCTTTTGCTTTACCAAACATATCCTATGCCTTCTTCCCAAACCGCATCGATGCTTTCTCATATCATTGCTTTCTCACATCGATGCTTTCCCATAACATTGCTTTCTCACACCGATACTTTCCCGCATTACTGCTTCTCCGCTCCGGCATCTCCCATCATTTTTCCGTAATAGGATGCGCAGGTATACAACGCCGCCGCCGGATTGTGCGCAAGTACGCGGTCTTTTGTCACCGCCGTAGTCACATACGCGTCCGAATATTTGTAGAACAAACTGTCGTGCCCTACGCATAATCCGACAAGGACGTTCAAATCCGTTTTTTCTTTGTTCAGCATCTTTGCCTGAAAAATCGGGTTGCACATATTAATTCCGGTATTTTCACACTTTTTCGGTATCCCGACTTCCACTTTCTGCACGGTTCCGGCTTTGCAGCCGATCCCGGCCACTTCAAATCCATGGCTGCGGAATATTTTTGCCAGCGTCCTGCTTTCCGATAATAAACCGACGCATGTGGCAATCCCTATCTTTTTCGCACCGAGCTTTTTTGCAAAAGCTACGATTTCTTCCACCCGGTTATACTGGCAGTAATGCTCGCTTTCTACCTCTGCGGCCGCTACCGTCAGGCGTTTTACATCTTCCTCTTCGTAACAGGCAAGCGCTTCTTCCATCACCTGGCCGTCTAAATGGGTCGTCGTACAAAAATCTGGGAACTTCCGGTCCTGTTTATTGCAGTTCGCATATCCGCAATCAATACAGGAACGTTTGATATCGTCTTTTCTCTCTCCCATATCCTTTTCTCCTTTCCGCTGTACCGTTTTTCAAAATTTTGGATGAAAAACCCCTTTATCAGATGTTTCACTGAAAAAAGGGGTTTTTGTCCTTTTAAAACTATTTTCTAAAACTGTTTTCCATTCAGAAAACAAAAGTCTGAAAAATGCACTTTCTACTGCAAACTCGAAAGATCATTCAGCATCGCCAGACCTATTGCACCAAAAATGAAACTAAGAATAAGCAAAATTACAGAAATAACAATACCGATAATACTACAGACCATTCCTCCGGTAGCTACCCCGGTTTTTCCGTTCTGTTTCTTTGACAGATTGGAAAGGATAATTCCTATAATTCCGCAGATAATACCGCCATATCCTGTACAGGATAATACGATAGAAACGATACCTAATACCAGGCTGCCGATTCCCAGACCGTTTCCGCCGGAACCTCCCTGATTATAATCGGATCCTTCCGGCTGATATACGGAATCTTCTTTTCTTAAATTGTTCTCATCCATTTTTTTCTCTCCTTACAAAATTAATAAAAATTTAATATTCGACTTATATTATAGTGCGTTTTTATGAAAATGTCAAATACTGAATCTTTTTTTTAAATCTTTATTTCTCCGCGCATCTGCATGGATCAAATCTACCACTCCGTCCGAAAACATTTCCGAGTGGATGCCCACATTTTTTTATCTTCCAGGAAAAGCAATACCGCATCCGGCTCGCACTTCTCTCCAGTTTTTCACTTCTATCTCCTTCTTTCCGTCTGAAATCTCTTTTCCGTAAAATACAAATTAAAATTTTTTTCTGCAAAATGCCAATTTCTTTTTTCCGGAACTATCTGAATCAGAGAACAGATATCTTCCGCAGATTTTGACTAAAAAACTACAAACCGAAAAGGCGGAAAACATTCCTGTTTCATCTTGTCATATTTCCGCAAATATACTAAAATAAAGTTAAATGTTATATCTATCCGGGAGGTACTGTAATGTCAACACATAAGAAACAATTAGTTTCCAGCATTATTTTTACTTTATTACTCTATATTATTCCTGCAGTTTTTCTGCATATCAGCTTATCCTTATTTTCCGTTGCCAAAATTTATGAAATTGAACGGCCATTTTGGGTGATCGGCGGCATTATTACCTTAATTGCGATTCTCTTCCAGGGACTAATTTTCTCCAGGCAGCCTGATGCCGCCGGCAATACTGCAAAAAGTACCAAACCGGTTTTCCAAAAACAAAACAGCCACGATATCTCTCCTGGGAAAAATATCGACGATAAAAATCTGCTGACAGGCCAGTCTGCCGAACTGACAGATTCCATACAAACCATTACAGGAAATTCCACATCCATTGAAACAACGATCCAGACCGTTTCCCAGATTATGGATGAACTGAGCGCTTCGATGGGACAGACGGTAGATTCTATTACTGAATTGAACGGCATTGCGCAGGATATGAATGCTTCATTTAATGTAATGCAGCAGTCCGCACAGGAAAATTCTGACTATATGGAGGAAATCAGCAACAAGGCCTTGCAGGTAAGGCTGCAGTCTTTGGATACCAAAAAAGAAGTGCTTATAATGTCAGATAATATCAAAGCATCCATGAATCAGAAAATTGAAGAATCAAAAGAAGTACGGCAGATTACCGAACTGACAAATAAAATACTGGAAATTTCCACACAGACCAATCTGCTGGCTTTAAATGCCTCTATTGAAGCGGCGCATGCCGGAGAATCCGGCAGGGGATTTGCTGTAGTTGCCAGCGAAATCACCAAACTGGCTGGCAGCACCTCGGAAACAGCCACCCAAATCCAAACGATCAGTAAAAACGTCATCGGTATTGTAGAACAGTTAGCAGAAGAATCGGAACACGTCATTTCGTTTATGAATACGAAAACCTCAGCCGGTTACGACCAGCTGGTAGAAACGAGCAACGATTACCAGAACGACTCCAAGATCATGTTTGATATGATGCAGGACTTTGCAGGTTCTCTTGTTTTACTGAAAAAGAATATGGAGCAGGTCACGGATTTCCTGAACGAAATTGCTTCCGTTTCCAAAAATAATTCTTCCGCTATTACGGATATCAGTTCTTCTACTTACGATATTATCGTGAATATCCAGGAAATGCACGACCGTCTTGCGAGCAGCGGGGAAATTGTGAAGAATCTTCAAAAAAGCCTTTCCGGCTATATGTAATTGCAAAAACACAATAAAAAACAGGGATACGGGAAAACGGAGTGAATGAAACTCCATTTCCTACAACCCTGTTTTATTTTTGAATTACTCCGAATCCTTTTGTTCCGAGCGAACCAGTTCCATGACTCTTTCGATCTCTCCGCCCTCTTCCGGCGCTTCTCCGATCACTTCGTGTTTTCCGTCTTTGCGTACCCTTCCCAACAGATTCTTTTCTTTTGGTTTTGACTTCTGAATGGTAAAATAGTGAATATCCTCTGTCTGCGGATTGACCGTAATATAAATACGTACGCAGCTGCCTTCCAGCAATTTTTTCTCAGGCATGTCCAGACGCACTAACATCATATCTTCTGCAATATTCAGATCCATCAGAGAAAAATCTTCCGCCTGATAAGGCGATACCATCTCCGGCACCTTTTTATATGGTTCCGCATAAATCTGCGCCAACAATTCTTCTTTGCCTTCGCACAGGTCGTCAATGTATTTTGCTCCGCCCTCAAAAATAAACTGCGGCAACAGGCGAAGTTCGATATTCTTCCTCGTCACATCCTCCATCTGCTCTCTTGTCAGACGAATCGTTTTTGTTTCTTTCTTTCTCCTGCTGCCATAATCCTGAATAAATGCGTCTATCGCAGGTTTCTTAAACGTCAGGTTCTGCGTAAAAGCATTTACTACAATACCGTCCAGATCCAGTTTTTTCGCCATAGTGCAACAATCTACAAAATGCATATCCAGCAGCAACGGATATCCTTTTTCTGTACGGACATGTTTCTTTTCCGTATAAATACCCAGGAATCTCCCGCCTTTTTTCGTTTGCAGCAAAGCCGGCATCGGCTTCATGCCTTTCGGCATTTCCATTTTCGCGCCGTTTTTCAAGTCTTCAAGCATTCCCTTGTTCAGGTTTGCCGGTACGGCAGCCGGCACCAAAACATTGAGCACTCCCAAAATCGGAATGATCTGATGCAGTACTTCCGTGTCTTTTCCGGACGTAAAATCGGTCAGAAGTTTATCCAACCTTCTCTTTAAGCCTTCTCTTCTCTGTTCATCCATTATCCATTTCTCCTATCCAACAAAATTTAATACGTTTATCAGTAATATCCAGGCAAGACCGTAATAAGTGATTACGGCGACCAGATCGTTCACTGTCGAAATAAGCGGACCAGAAGCAACCGCCGGGTCCACATGTATTTTATGAAAAAACAACGGCACTATCGTTCCCGTAAAGCTTGAAATCACCATGGCCGCCAGCAGCGCAATGCCAATACAGCCGGAGGTTGCAAAAGAAAACTCAAGCGGATATCCTTTTAACTTACAGATATATATGCCGATCGCACCGAATGCGATCATTCCCAACAGCAATCCGTTGCAAAAACCGATCTTTAATTCCTTAAATATCAATCCGATTTTCTGCCGCGGTTCCAGATTTTCATCCATCAAAACACGCACCGTCACCGCCAGCGACTGTGTACCGACATTTCCCGCCATCCCAAGAATCAAAGACTGAAAACAGACAATCATCGTCAACTGTGCCACTACCTGCTCGAACATCCCCGCAACCGAAGATACGATCATACCCAGTATAAATAATATAATAAGCCACGGAATCCTTTTTTTCAAGCTTGCAGTCAAAGGTTCTTTCAAATCTTCTTCCGAAGTAAGACCGGCCAGACGGGCGTAATCCTCTCCCATCTCTTCGTCTACCACTTCTACGATGTCCTGGGAAGTAATGACTCCGATCAGTTTTTTATGGTTATCCAGAACCGGAATCGAGTCTTCGGAATAGTCTTTCAGTTCTTCCAGACATTCGTCGATCGTTTCATGCGCATACACGTATGGATAAGAAGTCGAAATCAGATCTTCTAAATGCGTATATTCCCTGGCAATGATCAGTTCCGTCAACTCAATCACCCCATAAAAAATATCGCCGTCTTCCACTACATACAACGTCGAAATATTATCGTTATCCGCCGCCTGCTCCACCAGTGATTTCATGGCCTGACGAATCGTCAGCCCTCTTTGGATGACAACAAAATTTGTCGTCATTCGGCTTCCGATTTCATCTTCGTCGTAAGACATAATCAGGTCAATATCCCGTTTTGCCTCTTCGTCGATGAGGTTTCTTAACTCTTCCGATTTTTCGTCTTCCAGGTCGTCCAAAATATCCGCCGCGTCATCGGCATCCATAGACCCAAGGATACTGGCCGCCTGCTCGTTTGTCAGTTCCTGAATATAAGCGCCGGCATCCTCCTCGTCCAAATAGGCAAAAATATCGGAAACACCGTCCAACCCCAAAATAGAAAACAGCTTCTTTCTCTCTTCCGGCGTCAGGTTTTCCAATAAAGATGCAATATCATTATCATGATAATCATCTAGTTTCTCGCGTATCTCTTCCGCCGATGCGCCGCTTCTTATAATCACGGCCAGTTCTGCTTCATAATCGGGTCTGTCCGGCACTTTGTTTTCATTATCCACTGTGATTTCAAGATCTTTTTCGGACATGTTTTTCCCCTCCTTTTTCTAAAGATACGCCAAATAAAAAGTACTATTATAACGATAACACATTTTTGGGATTCATGTCCATCTTTTTTACAGATGGCCGCTGCCATTTTCAAAAATGCCTTGCATATTTGCGGCAATTTTCGTAGAATAGATATGCTGGTTTTTTATTTCGCGCATTGCGTTCTGAAAGTAAGGACGCCTTTTACAAAACAGGGAGGATAGATTATGATTATTGCAACCACGATGGCAAAGCTGCTTTTTGCAATGGCAATCGGATTTTATCTTTTCAAAAAAGGGATATTAAATGCAGATACCAACGCAAAACTTTCACAGGTAATCGTGCAGATCACCTGCCCTTGTATTATTTTAAACAGTATTTCGACCGTTTCCCACGACAATCCTCAGCTTGTATTAAAGCTGTTTTTCGCCGGGATCATTATGTATATTATATTCCCGCTGTTGGCCTTTCTGTTTACAAAGCTGATGCGCGTCCCGGCACATTTGCGCGGTACTTATATGTGCATGTTCATTTTTTCCAACAATACCTTTATGGGCTATCCTGTCGTACAGGCGCTTTTCGGCGACAGCGCTATTTTTTATATCACAATCTTTAATATGCCGTTCAACATCCTGTTTTTTACGCTTGCCCTGCATTATTTCAAAAAAGACGCGGCGCTGGAATCCGGTACTTATGAAAAATCAAAACCGGATATCCGCAGTCTGATCAACAACGGTATCATTGCGGCGATCGCGGCGCTGATTATATATTTTATCAATATACCGATACCGGATATCGTTTACCAGTGCCTGGGATTTGTCGGAAACATCACGACACCGCTTTCCATGGTTATTATCGGCAGTTCCATGGCTGCAGCTTCCATAAAAGAAATCAAAACCGAGAAAGGTATCTGGCCGATGCTGCCGATCCGGCTCGGACTTATGCCGCTTATCGTCTGGCTGTTTATGCACCTTGTAACAACAGACACAACACTGATCAACATCTGTACGATCGGCGCCGGTATGCCGGTAGCTTCCCTTGTCGCAATGGGATCTTCCCCTTACCCGCGCCAGAATAAACTTGCTTCGATCGGCGTTGCCGTATCCACGATTCTGTCGCTGGCAACGATTCCTATCATGTCGGCGCTGTTAGGGGCAAACGGATAAGAAAAAGCTGCCGCCTGCAGTTTTCCAACTGCTGGCGACAGCTTTCTTTTAACTTAATTTCCCCAAATCATCGACCAGATTCTGCATCTGCGCTTTACTGGATATCGTACGGGCCGCATCCAGCACCTGCCTTTTTTCCTCATCAGTCATTTTTGAAAAATTTTCCTGCGCTTTTTCATTTAATGCCATACGAAATGCAAAACCAAGCGGCATATCCTCTCTCTCCATACAATCGCCCCTCCCCGTGCAACGTGTAACGGTACGCCGGTACAACGAATACCGGTCTGAAAAACCTATTCATTGTACTGTATTTAGTATGGACAAAAAATGCCTGATTTATACATCTTTTGTTTTTTCTTTCAGTCAAGATAAAATCCATTAAAATATTTTATCCGATCAGTACTTCCTTTCCCCGAAAAGCAAATCCATATTTCCGAATCTTCTCTTTCGGAATCCCCTTTGCAGTGAGTGCGATTTCATAATTCTTTTCCTCTATCTGTTTCAGCGCTGCTTTTACCGTATCTGAAAGTTCTTTTTCCTCATCCATATCCTGTACCTTAAACTCCAGAATGATAGCATCGTCTTTCAAATTTCTTGGCTCCAGCATAACGTCATAACGGCCAAAACCACTCTCCCTGTTGGAAGTAAGCACATATTTTTTCCGAAGCGTCACCAGAAGCCCTAATACAAAACCATGATAAAAGCGTTCTGGTTCTTCCCTGGAAGGATCAGTTCCTGTATCAAAATAACTGAATGTTTCCACGGTAATCCGATTCATATAGAGATTCATATTTTTTATGTTTCCATCCCACAAAGCCCGGATGAATTCGTCATAATCATATAAATCTTTCTGAAACCATCCGGCCACCATCCGATGGAACATGATCTCTACTTCCAGATTTGTGATTCCCAACTCATACCGGGGAGTCAGCCCCCCCATTCTTCATCTGCAAGCTCCCGACACCCGAACACCCTCAGATATCCACTGGCAAGCAGAAGACTCCAGATCGCAGTTTCATTTTCGCTCATCTGGCTGAATACAAACTGCTCATAAACAGATACATTCAAATGCTCCCCTGATAGAAGCCTTTCAAAATTTTGTTTAATATATCGATTTCTTTCCTGAAGCAGCTTCCCTCTTTTTATCGGACAACCCAAATTCATCCAAAGCCGCAAAAACCTCTTCTTCCGTAAAACCAAACTACCCCTATTGTGAAATTATATATTCAATATTTTTATTATGCCACTGATTTTCCCTAATGATCTATAGCACACTTCCATTTCAAGGTTTCCTGTTCCTTCAAAATCAAATATCCCAGCAAACATAGCTATTCCTCCTCATTGCACGCAAAATAAACATACAGATTAAATAAGCAGGACAACGAACTTTTTAATCCGTTAACCTGCTCATTAACTTTACCCTTACAACGTTTACTGCTCTCTTTAAAAGACTCCAAACATTTTAAGTCCCCAGTAAATTACGCCCAATACCCAGCTTGTAAAAATTCCGTACAAAACGACCGGCCCGGCTATCGTAAAAATCTGGCATCCGACGCCGAATACTTCTCCTTCCGCCTGAAACTCAATCGCAGAAGAAGCCACGCCGTTTGCAAATCCCGTGATCGGCACTAAAGCCCCTGCCCCGCCGAATTTTGCCAGCTTCTGATAAAGGTTTAATCCGGTCAGAATAATACTCCCCAATACCAATATCATGCTGCACCAGCTTCCTGCCGTTTCCTGATCCAGACCCCGGGCAATTCCAAAATTAATGATGGCCTGCCCGATTACACAAATGATTCCTCCCAGTACAAATGCTTTTATCATATTTAGAGGAAGATTATGTTTCGGCGTCACTTGTTTCACATATTCATTATACGCTGCTTTTTTTCCTTCACTTGTTCTCTCCACTTTGATTCCCCTCGCAAAAAAATAGTATATTTCCTGCCTATAGAATTTCCTTTTTCAGCAAAAAATATACTATTCTTCTATTTAACCATTGGATGAAGAATTATTTCCTAACGCACGGAGCTGTTTTTGTACCTGCGGTCCGACAATAGTCGCAATGATCATTTTTGTAAAATCCCCCGGTAAATACGGTATTACGCCTGCCATCAAAGCTGCCGGCACACTCAAATGCATCTGGAATCCCAACCAGACCGTTCCAAGAGCATACATGGCAATTGATCCCAGAATCAGTCCCAGAAAGCAGACAATACGTTTTCCCGCATATCTTTCTACCAGCCAGCCGCTGATCCATGCGATAAACAAATATCCGATTGCATAACCTCCGGTCGGTCCCAGCAGTTTTGCAGGACCTCCGCTGAACCCGGTAAATACCGGCAGTCCGACCAAACCAAGCAGCAGATAAATAAGAACACTGACAAACGCTTTCTTCTGCCCAAGGAAAAATACTGCCAGGTATACGATAAACGTAGCCAATGAAATCGGCACCGGCGATACCGGAATCGGTATGGAAAACGGCGCTACTACACAAATCGCTGCTGTCATGACTGCAATAACGGCAAGATCTTTTACGGTAAATTTTTTCATATGTAAACCTCCTTGTATTGTTAACCAATTTGTATTTCTAACTTATCCAAATTGTTAACTCATTTATGTCAATTAGTATACAATTTACAGCCTAAATTGTCAACCAATCATCTCATAAAAGTTTACATACATTATTCTATGGTATACTCTCTCTGCACAATGTAATCTAATTAAACAAAAAAAATGCAACAGCTCACGCTAAAATATTGCATTTCGACTTACACCATTTCTATCGGACTGATTTCCATATCCTTAACCCTAAATAAAAAAAATAAAATTTTCCACAGGGAATGACAGCTGATCTCCATTTCAAAATTTTACTGGTGTCCTGCTTTTTTATAATTCAAAATACCTGTGAGCAGCTTAAATGGGAAGTTTCATTTCGGCCCGGAAAGAGGTAACTTTCCGGGAAAAGGTTGTGTTGTACTCATGATAATTCCTCCTTTCTCTTTCATCTGTGTCCGGCTCAGTCAGATCTCCCGAAGTAAGCTGCAGGACGCCATGGAAATTTACCGGAGTATTGTCTGGTCAGACATGCTCCGTTCTGCAAAATCTACGGAAAATCTTTCATCCGGATTCAAAATTAACCGTGCAGCTGACGATGCGGCAGAACTTACGATCTCTGAAAAAATGAGAAAACAGACGAGAGGCCTTGACCGTGCCAGCACAAACATTGACCGGGTATCCAAACAGCGTTCAGCCGGGCGGCATCTTTTTATTCCTGATAAGAGGGTGTCGCAAAATCATCAAATGAGATGGTTGAGCGATACTCTTGCTCTATATATAGAAAAATCTGGAAAGAATCCCTTGATTTG
>JAAWJJ010000008.1 GCA_022796875.1 Eubacterium sp.
CATGGATGGCAGGTTCTTCGGAACCTGCTTTTTATTTTTAGATAGAAAAAAGAAGCCGTTGCTCCAGTAGATGATTCATCTACTTTTGCAACAGCCCCTATTTATCTGGTTCCACAGCAGACTTCGCAGTCTTTCCGATAAAAGGATATGCCGTAGCAGTCGATTTTTTTGTATCCTTCCGTCCGCAGTTCTTCCGCATATTTTTTATCGTATATTTGCCGCACTGCTTTTTCCGCGTCGTTTTCCAGATCGTCAACGGATGCGGAAACCTTTATTTCCAGAATGAACGATCTGCCTCTGAGCGACGGGCTTTTTATCATAATATCGGAACGCCCGTTGACGGATTCGCGGTTGGATTTTACGAGATAATCTTCGCTCTGACAAAGGATTCCGGTAAGGAAACCGTGATAAAAGTTCTCTGCATTATCATAAAAACTAATGACCGGAAAGAGCTGGCCGTTTAAAATATCTCTCATTTTTTCCGCATTTCCGTCTTCCATTGCCCGGTACAGATCCCTGAAATCTTCTTTTTTGATTTTCTCTTTAAACCAGTTCAGGAGATTCCGCTGATAAATCGTCTTTACTTCCGTATTGGGAATCCGCATGCGCAGGAAAATCGAGGATTCTTTAAAGTATTCGCTTTTCTTTGTCAGGTAACCTGTAAAATAAAGGAAGTTCCACAGGCTGTCGCCATTGCCGCCCATATCCGCGTAGGTGACTTCTTCATGTACCTGAAGATCCAGCGTTCCGCCGTCAAGAAGCGTTTCAATCTGGCTCTTTGTTTCCCGGTCAGACCTGGCGATCAGGTCCCGGATAATGTCGTTGGAACTGGTATTGATCCAATAAGGGCGCGGGAAAGCGTTGACGTCCGAATACAGGTCGTATAAAAATTTGATGACGCTCCATGGGTTGTAAACTTCTGTATTTCCAAAAAGATAACCGTCGTACCATTCTTTCATAGTCGGAAAGCGGACGGATACGTCGTAGTCTTTCATCATCTGTATTACTTCCGCTTCTGTAAAGCCAAAATGTTCGCTGTATTTTTTGTCCAGTATAGAAATAATATTCAAATGGTTGAGCCCGGTAAAAATACTTTCTTTTGATATGCGCAGGCATCCGGTAATGACGGCAAACTGCAGATAATCGTTTGTTTTTAATGCAGATTCAAACAGGGAGCGGATGAAACCGATCATCTCATTGTAAAAACCCTCAAAATATGCAGTTTCCAGAGGGACGTCATATTCGTCAATGAAAATGATCGTATTTCGGCCCGTGATTTTATACATACATTGGGAAAAAAACTGTAAAGAATGACGAATATCTTTTTCCGTACCTTTTCCATTCGTAATATTCATATAATTCTCATATTCCGATGGGGTAAGACGCGATTTACCCTGTTCAATCATGTGCAGATGCCTGGAAAATTCGGCGGCAATCCCAACCTGTATCATATAATAAGCCATTTCGAAACTTTCCTGTTTTGCTGATTTTAGCGTCAGGTTCATGACCGGATATTTTCCCATATGGTCGGTATATTGCGCTTCACAATCCATGATTTTCGTTCCCTGAAAAAGTTCTTTGTTCCGGGCGTTTTTTTCCGGGTTTCCGGTATCTTCAAAAAAATAGCGGAGCATGCTTAAGTTTAACGTTTTACCGAAACGCCGGGGTCGGGTGAACAGATTTACTTCTCCTTTATAATCCAATAATTCTTTGATAAATTGGGTTTTGTCTATATAGTAATATCCATCTTCTATTATTTTTTCAAAATTGTCAACGCCTACCGGCAGTGGTTTTTTCATGACTGCACCTCCTGTGTTTGCTGTCTGACGGAACAAATAATTGCCGTAGTGCTTACGCACAGTATACACTATACCGGGATATCATTCAATGAAAAACCGGCACAATAAATAAGCAGGAAAACACAAAAAGTTACAGTTCACTCGCAAAAAGACTACATATGTAGGTATTATGGCCATTGTATTTGCATTTTTGCTGGAGATTTTCGGACTGCAAATGAAAGCGTCGGATATTTATGCATTTTGGCCGGCGCGGACAACGGTACAGTTGATTATTGTAACCGTATTTTTTGGATTTGCTGTGGAAAACGGAACAATAAATTATATTGCGAAAGTGGTCATTTATCTGGTGCGAAAAGTGCCGTGGATGATGCCAATCGTATTTTTAGGGTTGAATTTTTGACTTTCTGCCATTGGAGTATCGCCGCCTGCAGTAAATATGTTTCTGCTGCCAATTTTTATTTCGTTATGTTATGCAACGCAGACGAATGAATTGTTTTTAGCCGTGGGTTCCAATGCCGGAGGCATGTCCGGAACGTTCAGTTCCATTGGCATGGTAGGAATTATGCTGAGCGGTATGATTTCTGCGTCCGGTGTGGAAATGGATGTACAAAAAACAGTCATGCACGTTTTTTTGAATGCTACGGTCGTATTTTTCATTATATTTGCCATTTACTAATTTGTGCTCCGCCTGTATAAGATCAAACTGCCGGAAGAACTGATACAGAAGCCGGAAGCGCCGAACAGGCAACAGAAAATCAATATGGTCATTATTCTGGTCTGCGTTTTGATGTTGTTTGTACCGGCAATCATGCAGACGTTTTTCCCGAATCCGGTGGCGGCCTGTCTGACAAAACTGGATATTACGCTTGTATATGCCGTCGGAATCGTACTTTGTACGCTGTTTAAGATCGGGAATGAAAAAGAAGTATTGAAAAAAGTATTCCGTGGGGAGTCATTATCCTGCTCGGCGACATGACCTGCCTGATGGGAGTTATGCGCCAGGCCGGTCTTGCGAAACTGATCTCCGGAACAGTATCAAACAGCGTATCCGCAGCGGCAGTCCCGGTGCTGGTAGTGCTTTTGTCTGGGATTTTAAGCTTGTTTTCTGACGGAACGTCGGTTGTCATGCCGCTTATGATTCCGATTGTCGTTACACTGTCGCAGGTGACCGGGATCAATCCGGCTTTGCTGATTTCCTGTGTTTGCGTTCCGGCAATCGGGATGGGAATGTCGCCGTTTTCTATCGGCGGAGGCGTATTTCTCTCTTTTGTACGCGAGGACAGGTTCCAGAAGATGATGTTGCAGTCGCTCGTTGCGGTAAGTGCGGAAAGAAGCGCCTGTTTATTTTAATACGGCGGGACTTTCGCATGAATTACACTTGCATCTGCATATAACAGAAAAATATATCTGCATCATTGTAATCCGTCCGTAGTAGCTCACATTATGTCAGCAACAAGTCCGGACGTATGTCCAATGACCGAATATCTAATTAATATTAATGAAGCGGCGCAGTATTTTTACAAATACCCGCAGCCGCCAAAAGCCGGTCTGATTGCGCCGACAGAAGTTCCGGGTATTGGTAATGATATAGACGAAACCAAAATAGAAAAAGAAACTAAACTCAGGTAATCGATAAGTTTTCCGGCGGACAGGGTGGTGAAGCCATGATGGAAAGTGAAATGTATATAAGGAAACAATTGGAAAATCTGGCAGAGAATAAGGGAAGCGTGGATATTCTGCATTTCTCCGGAGCTTGCGTCTTCGATGCTGGAAAAGCTGCTCCACCATAAACGGTTTTCACTGGAATTTTTCAGACATTTGAAGATATTGTGTTATGTACTGGAACCAATGCCGCCGGAAACTTTGATTAAAATGCAGTCGTTAAAACCGGATATCCGCGTGTATTCGGATTATGGATTGACAGAAACGGCCGGAACGGTCGCCGTTTTGGGACCGAAAGACCATATGGATGCCGTGAAGAAATATCATATGCCGTCAGTGGGGAGATTTTTACCCGGAGTGGAAGTTTGCGTATCTGACCAGAACGGGCGGGAGGTAAGCTGCGGGGAAGTCGGAGAATTGATGGTACATGCTCCGTGGCAGTTGGAAAGATATCTGGGAGAAGAAGAGCATTATTGGATTGCCACCGGAGATATGGGGTGGATGGACAGGGAAGGGTATTTTTATATGAGCGGATTTCATACGTGCCTGAGTCCGGATAAGCGGGGAACACTGTATATTCTTCCAGCAGTAGCAAGAAAACATTATACGAATATCCCGCTTTATTCAAAAAAGGCGCTGCTTCATGGAGCGGTTTCTTTTGCGAGAAAGGATAGGAACAGCGGTTTTTCTTCCGCCGGACTTACGTTTATCAAACAGATTTCACACCATTTGAACCTGGCGTTATTGAATGCGAGAGCGTTTCAGGAATTACAGATGAGGCAGGGACGCAGAAAACGCTGGATTTTACGGAAACGGGAATCATTTTATCGGATTTGACAGAAACTGTTTACAGCATGAATAACGCAGCGGAACAAATTATGCGGATGGAGGATAATTCCACTATTCTTGGAAGAGTGATTTTGGAGAATTTCTGCAAAAATCTGAAAGAACTGGAGCAGGCAGGCAAGACAGAACATACGATACGTTTTGCCTGTTATCTGAAAGGGTATGCACTGCCGGTTTCCATAAGCATGCGTACAGTACGCGTGCAAAGAAACGGAAGCTTTGCGGTGACGTTTCTGTCACAGGATTTGGAACAGAAAAAATTCAGTTTCGGTGATCTGGATGGGATTTTAAGTAAAAGGGAACTGGAAGTACTGGTTTATCTTTGCATAGTGCTTTATCTGGGCAATAACGGAGTATCTTTTGCACAAGCGGCTGGTTTTTCCATGAAATAAAATCATAACGGGCGGGACATGCCATCCGTGGCCTGATATCCGCTTTCCATACTGCCAGTGGCAGTATCATCTGGTAAACTCTCTCCCTGATTGTTTTGCAAAATCCACATGCTGTACCGTTCCGACGCCGCCGTTTTCATAAAGGAAAATTCCGGTTTTGCGGATGGCTGCATTTGCTTCGTTGGTATGCTGGTCGTTTAAAGAAAAGTTTGTGCTGACGTTTCCAAGGTAAATTGCGCCGACACCTGCTTCTGCAAGGCCGCACAGCTTATCGTTGCCGTCGCTGTCTTTTGTCCAGATCAGCAGTTTGCTCCAGATTTCATCTCCCTCGTCAATCCAGCCGTTGCCGTCGCTGTCGTAAGCGGCCAGGTCTTTAAAACCGTCGCCGGAAGACGCGCCGAACAGTTCGCTTCCGTCGTTTATGATACCGTCGCCGTTTTTATCCAGCGCTAAAAATCCGCTGCCGGAAGTCGGCATGGAAACGGAATCCAGGATGCCGTCAGCATCAATATCAAACATAAATTTCTGTGAAGACACTTCGCTGATATTGCTGTCCAGATTAATGACAAGCGGGTCGCAGTATTCCGGCGCGCTGATCGAAGCGGCGTAAGCGCTTGCTTCAAAACGGCGCGACATCGTAAGAGAAAGGTCAAAATCGATTTCCCGGCCGTCTTTGGTGACTACTTTTCCGGTGGTGGAAAAAGCGGTGGTTTCCGATTCTTCAATGGAAGCGTACTGTTCGTTCACCTGATAAACGGCGTTCATTCCGCTGCCGGACGATAAAGAATTTGACATTTGGTTTAACGGCAGGCGCATAAACATCCGTAATAAGTAATTTAACGATTCGAACTGAATCTGCTGCAGGCTTTTAAACTGCTCTCTTGCAGAAACGGCGTTGACATTTTGCGTACTTTCATATCTCTGCATCAGCTGCGAACCGAAGCCGACAGACCCCTGTCCGGATTGCTGCTGATTTCCCTGTCCTGATACAGAGAACATGCCTTGGCCTGTGAAACCTATGCCAAGAGAAGCCTGCCGGGATGCGACTGTTGTTTTGCGGGTAAACTGCCTCATGGACATCATATTTACCGCAGATGATTGAACTCTCATAACTACATTCCTCCTTTTGTAAAAGTATTTCGGAGGAAAAGAGGAAAATATAACCGTTTTGGCGTAAGTGGAACCTTTTTATGCCGGATTTATACGGACTTTTTGCAGTACCACATAATTCCGAAAATTGTAGCAATAATACTGCCGGCCAAAATCAGCATATGGACATATACAGGCATACTGTCTGAAGACGGCAGCAGGGCTGCAATGAACATACCGATAAAATTGTAAATAATGTGCAGTATTACAGAGGCCTTTATCGTACCGCGGTTATGCGCAATATAGCCGAATACCAGGCCAATAATGAAAGCGTAGAAGCCCTGGATCGGATTTAGGTGCAGCAGGCCGAAAAGTGCTGCCTGAAAAATATTAGCGGCAAAAAACGGCATCTGCTTTTTGGCAAGGGAGAGCGTAACGCCACGAAATATCAGTTCTTCGCTGATCGGCCCTAACACTACCGTATATAAGATCAGCATAATGCAAACTCCGATATTTAAAGAAAACGGGTCGTCCAGCCCGATGTTTTTTAATGTTTCCGAGTATAGTTCCAGCCAGGCCGGAAACAGGTTTTGTAAAAGCGTCATAAAGTATACAACCAGAAAATAAAGCCCGAATGAAAGCAGAATCGCCGGAAGCAGCGATTTAATCACGGAAAAAGGAGTCCTGCGGAATATACCCTGTTTTCGCAGGATAGCCCGGTACCAGAAAACAAATATAATAATATTTGCAGCAGCATAAATAAAAGAAACCGTAACCAGAAACCCCTGGTCTGTGGAAAATGACATTGCATTTTCGATCAGGGAATTGATGCCGCCCGTATTTGCGGAATTGAGCATGCGTATCAGATATACGCCAGCTACCGGAATCGTAATAACAAACTGCAAAATCATAGTTGCTAAAAACGGAACGAAACAGAATAATATGCTTCCTACTTTTCTCATAAATATACCTCTTGTTATTCATTGTTAATATGTTTACTTACATCAGTATACCAAAAAAGAATTGAAAAAACAAAAGTTATATGAAAAATATTATCTGAACATTTACTTTATGGTTCCGGACAGCAGCCAACACAAAATATGCTGTTCTGCCTGCTTTGTGTCGTCTGCCTGAAACCATTGTCAGCAAAATGTTTTAGAAACATTTTTGTAAACGGAAACTGTCAAACTACCGGCAACTTCCTCACCCCATGAAAAGTAACTTTCTGGTATTTGCTGGGGTATTTGTAGACGGTTCTTCCATTGCGATTTTTTTCGGGATATGATAAAATTTTTTTCGTAAGTAAGGAGAGGAGCGTATAGCGGATGGGCGTTTATTTAAACAATATGACACCATTTTCACTGTACAGCGATGAAGTGGGGAGCTGTTTTGCAGCCTGAAAATTGCGGGACAAAAAGTTATCGGGAAAATTTGAACAGACACAATGTGATTTGGATTGATTTCAGTGAGGCGCCGCGGAACTGCCGGACATACACGCAGTATATTAACAGGATAGAGAATCAGTTGCTGAAAAATCTCACAACGGCCTATCCGGATTCGGATATTGATCCGGAGGGGCTGTCTGGGATGCGCTGAAACAGATTTTTGCAAAATATCATTCGGAACGTTTTTTTTATTTTGGATGAGTGGGATGCGGTTTTTCATCTGCCCTTTGTGACGAAATCGGATCAGGAAGAATATTTACGGTTTTACGGAGGCAGAGGTGGATTTGTTGTATCAGAGGTATCTGGGCAATACAGAGAAACCGGGCATTACGAGAGAAAAACTAAAAGAATGGTATGACGGATATTACACGAAAACAGGAAAACGATTGTATAATCCCCGCTCGGTCGTGCTGTCACTGACAAATAATAATCTGGGAAATTACTGGATCAGTTCGGGTCCTTATGATGAGATTTTTTATTATATCAGACAAAATGTGGATGATGTGTGCGATGACCTGGCGCTTATGGTATCCGGAATACCCGTAAAATCTAAAATCAGGGATGCCGCGTCATCTATGGAGCTGGCTACAAGGGAAGAAATTTTTTCCGCGATGGTGGTATATGGATTTCATTTTTTATCCGCTTGACAGAAGCGCCGACTGTATCATACTGGAGTTAAAAGTTGACCATACGCCGGAGGAAGCGATACAACAGATCAAAGACCGGCATTATGAATTGCGTTTCCGGGGAAAAATTGGGGAAAGAGATCCGTACACGGGAAGAATTCTGGCAGTTGGTATTGGCTATTTCCGCGAGGAGAAGATACATCAGTGCAAAGTGGAAGAGCTTGCATAACTAAACCTAAAGGACGGTGAACAGAAGTGTTCAAAATAGCGATTTGCGAGGACGAGGATGCGTTTATCAGCGAACTGAAAGAAAAACTGGAACGGTATGCGTCTGATACGGGCAGGGAGTTTTGTTTTTTTGTCTGCCATGACGGCAGCGAACTGCTGGAGCAGTATCCGCCCGATTTGGACCTGATTTTTATGGATATCAAAATGGAGCGGCTGAACGGATTAAGAACCGCGGAAGAAATCCGGAAAACAGACAGCGCCGTAGGGTTGATTTTTCTGACTTCCTTAAAACAGTATGTCTGGAAAGGATATGAATACGACGCAGTCAATTATCTTTTGAAACCGGTAAAATACAGCGTATTAAAAATGGAACTGGACCGCTATTTTGCCCGTTACCAGGGAAAAGAAGAACCGTTCTTCAGTTTTGCCAATGCGAACGGGAAATACAAAGTCCTGTACAGGGATCTGTGTTATGCCGAAACGGAGAAACGGAACGTACTGCTTCATTTCGAGGGGCAGGAACAGGTAATTTATAAAAACATGAAAGAAATTGCGGCTTTGCTGGAAACATTGCCGCAATTTGCGCGCTGCCACCAGAGTTTTCTTGTAAATCTTGCCTTTGTAAAGGGCGTGGAAAATCTGGAACTTTTTTTGACTACGGGGGAGCGGATTCCGATCAGCCAGCCGAGGCGCAGGGAGTTTATGAAAAAGATAACGGATTATTGGGGGGATATGTTGTAGTGGAAACAATGATCCATATTTTGGATGTGTTGAGTTTTTTTATAGCAATTGCATATACCGTCGTATTATTTTTTACGGTTTCCGTTTTTATTCCGTCCCGAAAAAATCTGTTTGTAAAAATTTTGGCGTTACTGCCGCTGCATTATATCGCTTCCGCCGTTATATATGCGAATGACCTGGTGAATATATCTGTCGTATGGCTGTGTTTTGGAGGATATATTTTCGTTTTCCACAGAGGGGAATGGGTAAAAAAAGTTTCGGCGGTACTCATTTTTTATCCGGCGCTCATTGCGGTGAATTATATCCAGCAGAACCTGTTTAGCGAACTTTTTTTTGCGGAGAGTCATGCTTCGGGCAGTTCCGAAAACTGGACGGTAGAAACGCTGTTGTTCAGCACGTTTATCTGGACGGTGTCGCAGACAGCGCGTCTTTTGTTCTGGTATATTGCGCTGCGGTTTTTGCGGAAATACAAAGGTACGCATACTTCCGGGAAAATAAAAAAGAGCACCTGGCTGCTTGTCGACGCATTGCTTCTGATTTCATCGGTGGCAGTGTATACGATTATTTCCTTTATCCCGGAGGAACATTTCGTAATATACCTGCTGTGCGCGGCGGCGGTAGCGGCCTGCTTCGGGGGAATCCTGCTTGTGGCCTATATCAGCCGTCTGGAACAAATTGCCGGGGAAGCGGAACGGCTGAAAATGCAGCATGAATATTATTTGGAGAAGCAAAAAGAAGAAGAACGGGTACGCCGGGTGTACCATGATATGAAAAATCATCTGCTCGTACTGGAACAGCAGGGAAATACGGCAGAATCCGTGCAGGCCGCCGGGAAACTGCTCAGGCAGATAGAAGAATATGAAGATTATATTCATACAGGTAATGATATTTTAGATATAATATTAAAAGAAAAATCTCATGAAATGAGGGAGAAACAGATTGATTTTTCTGTTACGGCAGATTTAAGCAGAAGCGAATTTTTAGAAACGCTGGATATCAGCACGATGTTTGGCAACGGACTTGATAATGCGATAGAAGCGAGTGAAAAATTGCCGGAAGACCAAAGGGCGGTTTTGCTGAAAGCCGGAAAAGTGCAGAACTTTGTGTCGATTGTGATTGAAAATAAATGTCTGGAAGAGGCGGCTGTGCGGAAAGGCCGGACGACCAAAAAAGACCGGTTATTTCACGGCCTTGGAATATACAATATGAAAAAAGCCGCAGGAAAGTACGGCGGGCAGTTGAATATGGACTGTGCAGACGGAAAATTTGTTTTAAAGATCCTGATTCCGATTCCGGCGGCATGAAAGATATCTTTTGTTGAGGTTGCTATTTTATAGCAGCCTCATTTTTATGTGCGGGAAATTTCCTTTTCTGTTAAAATTTGCGGCCTGGATATTAGAATTTGCACATTCCATTGCGCATTTTACCGTAACGTATATGATGGAATTGGGAAACAAACATACAGGTTAAAGGGAGGAAACTGGCATGGCCATATTGAAAGCATCGCATTTAAAAAAGTATTACGGAAAGGACGAAAGCCTTGTAAAAGCGCTCGATGATGTGAATGTATCTGTCGACAGCGGACAGTTTGTCGCTGTGATCGGGACGTCGGGCAGCGGAAAATCCACTTTGTTAAATATGCTGGGCGGTCTGGATATTCCTACGTCAGGCAGCGTTCAGATAGAAGAGAAAAGTATGGAAAATATGACGGAAGAACAGCTTACGGTACTGCGCAGGCAGAGAATTGGATTTATTTTCCAGAATTATAACCTGATACCTTACCTCACGGTTTATGAAAATATTGTTTTACCTGTCCGTCTGGATGGAAAAGAAGAGGATAGAGACTTTTTGCAGGAAATTGTACGTTTTCTGGAGCTGGACGGAAAACTCGCCAGTTATCCAGATAAATTGAGCGGCGGGCAGCAGCAGAGAGTGGCGATTGCACGCGCGCTGATTACAAAACCCGCCATCATTCTGGCGGATGAACCGACCGGAAATCTGGACAGCGTCACAAGCGATAAGGTGATTGGCCTGTTGAAAATGACAAGTGAAAAATTCCGGCAGACGATTGTGATGATTACCCACAATCCTGAAATTGCCGCAAAAGCAGATGTGAAGATCCGTATAGAAGACGGCAAAATATGCGAGGAGGGAAAATAATGAAGAAGAAAGTGACCGGAAAAATGATTTCCCAAATGTCCAGGCAAAGCCTGAGGTCAGGCCGTATGCGGAATACGTTTGTCATGGTTACGATTATTCTGGCGGCAGCTTTGCTGACGGCAATTCTGATGTTCGCCATGGGGCAGAAGCAGCAGGTGAAAAACGAATTGAGGCACCGGCAGCAGGTCGGCTATTATAACCTTACCGAAGAACAGGCGGAAACGTTAAAAACCGATGAACGTATCGCGTATCAGATACAGGTAAAGACCGGAATCCTTTTTTCGGCCGGCAATATCGATGTGATTCCGTATTATGTGAACGAATTGTCCGATCAGATTCGGGTCGGGGAACTGGAAACCGGCAAAATGCCAGAACGAGAAAATGAGATTGCCGTGCAGGCGGCAATGCTTCAGAAAATGGGAATTGCGGCGGAAACCGGCAGCCGCGTGGAATTTGCCTTTCCGGACGGAAATACGGAAACCTTTACGGTGTCCGGTATTTTAAAAGGGAATGATACCGCAAAGCAGTTTGCCGTATTTTTCTCGGAAAGCTATGCAAAAAAAGGCAGCCAGTTAAAAGATATGCCGTATGAAGTATATGCAAAGCTGTTCAATGCGGAAAATATGCATCCGGAAGAATGTAAGGAACTGATGTATCTGATTGGCGGCGACGTGCAGATCGAAAGAAAAAACGTGAACCCGTCGAAGGCATTTATCGATTCCATTTCTGTGGATATGCAGTCGGTGCTGATTTACGGCATGGTCGGCGTAGTAATTTTACTGGCGTGTTTTTTAGTTATTTACGGCGTGTTTTATTTGTCTGTGATCGGTAGAATCCATCAGTTTGGACAGCTTCGGACGATCGGTATGACAAAAAAGCAGATGAAGAAATTTGTTTCCCGCGAGGGCGGTATTTTGTTTTTGCGGTCTGTCCCGATTGGTATTGTTATTGGCGGGATTGCAGGATATTTCATCATCCCGGACGGTTTTTCTGTTCTAAACCTGTTTGCGGTGATTATTCTGGTGCTTCTTGTGATCTATTTGATTACGATGATTTCTATCCTTAAGCCGGCCGGGATTGCGGCCGCCGTTTCACCGATGGAGGCACTGCGCTATGTACCGCAGGACGGAATGAAAAAGCCGGAAAATAAAAAAATATGCCGGCCGCTGACGCCGTTTGGATTAGGGGTAATGAATTTTACGAAGAACAGGAAAAAAGCGGTGATTACGATGCTTTCGCTGGGTTTCGGAGGGATTTTGTTTATGACGGCGGCGACCTATATGTCGTCGTTTAATAAGGAAAAATACGCCAGACAGGGATATTTTGAAAACGCGCAGTTCCATATCACGTACGCCCAATCTGCGATAGAACTGAATGAATACGGGAAGAGCGGCCTGCAGGCCCAGACGCCGCTGGGTGATAGACAAATACAGGAAATCGCCGCGTTAGACGGCGTAACAGGAATTACGCAGGTCAAAGGATTTGGCGTCAGGTTTGATTATCCGGAACATGATGAGTACGACAATGATGATGAAGTATATCCGCTGACGGAGGCGGAAACGAAAGAGATCGGCAAGTATCTGGCGGAAGGCAGTGCGGATTTTGATAAGCTGATGAGCGGAGATTATATCCTTGTTGCAGGGAACGGTAACGCCGAAGAAATATATGGGTGGCAGTTTGAAGTCGGTGGACGTATTGTGCTGCATTATTATGACGGAAACCGTATGTCGGAAAAAGAGATGACAATACTCGGGATTTTAAACGATCAGTTTGTCCTGGACCATAACGGGATGGAAGGGTGGTTTTTGATGCCGGAGCAGGCGGTGCTGGAAAATATATCATATGGCAGCATCAATACGCATCTGCTCGTATCGGCGGAAGAAGACAAAGAAGAGGCAGTCGGGGAAAGTCTGAAAGAAATGGTGGAAGCAAGGCCGGAACTGACGATGGAAACGCTTGCGGAACGGAAAGCCGCTTATGAGCAGTCTGCAAATCAGATCTTCGGGATGATAAGCGGCCTGGCGGTATTTATTATGATGTTTAGTATTTTAAGCATGATGAATACGCTGATTACCAACATCGTGACGAAGAAACAGGAACTGGCAATGCTGGAATCCATTGGCATGGATAAAAGGCAGATCCGCAATATGCTGTGCGTGGAGAGTCTGATTCTGGTAGCCGTTACCGTAGGCGTAACCATGACGGCCGGCACGCTTTGCGGGTATCTGTTAAGTACTGTGCTCTATCAGAGGGGCGCGTTTTATATGGCGTTCCGGTTTCCGGCAGTATTTGCCCTTGCTTACGCAGCCGTGTTGGTTTTTGTACCGCTGTTTATTACTTTCGTGTCCATACGCAGTTTTTCCAAAGAAGCGCTGGTGGACAGGCTGAGGACAGGGTGTTAGTCTTGTCAGGCTTTGGGAAAATTTCTGAAATAACGATGTAAAAAAATATTAACAGAATATTTACTGCATGGTTCCGGACGGCAGACGGCACAAAATATGCTGTCCTGCCTGTTTCGTCAAATGGAGGCTCTAATCCCACCGGGATATTCTATGGTTTCTGACGCAACCGTCCTCAATGCGCCGTCCGGGCGTACTCGGACTTTTGGGGACGTCCCTGTCCCCAAATTGCTGTATAAATACGGCGGGAGTAAGAGCCTCTCATTTTCCTGCACAAGGACAGTCCATCCTGCTTTTATGCTGCCAACTTCTGATAATATTTTTTATGTTTTGTTGACCATGCCGGCTTCGCTATAGTAAAATATGCATATCTGCAGCGGAGCAGGCTATAGTTCCTGCAAAGGAGAAAGAGTAGGTATTTTATAAAACTGTCTTATAAAACTTTCCGGCTAAAGATTGTTAAAAGACCGTATTAGTATGAATGTAACAACGCGTTCCTTTTTATGGAGCGTGTTTTCCGATTCCGAAAAAGGAAAATGAAAAACGGCGCATAGTTGTGATTTTGTGATATCTTTCTGTTTCTGGCATGATATTTGCTGTGTATTCATAGTGAAGAAAAACAGACAAATTATCAGAAAAGTATCAGGAGGAGAAAAACATGAGAACAGGAAAAGTTGCTTTTATCGGAATGGGTATTATCGGCGCGGGACTGGCTGTCAACGCTTTGACGGCAGGAAACGAATGTGTGCTGTATGATGTGGCGGATCTGGAAGCGTCCAAAACAAGGCTTTACAACATATTGGGAAGCATGGTGGAAGCGGAAGCTTTTAGTGCGGACGTTGCCCATGAAGCCTACGGCAGAGCGCGTTTTACCAACGATCTGAGCGAAGCGGTTACGGACGCCGTATTTATTCAGGAATCGGTACCGGAGCGTATGGACTTAAAGCGGGATATTTTCAGGCAGATTCAGGAAGTCACGGGAGATAAGCCGGTGATTGCCAGCGCGACCACTGCGCTGATGCCGTCGGAACTGCAAAAAGAGGCTCTTTATCCGGAGCGTATTCTGGTAGGGCATCCGTATAATCCGTCTTATATTCTTCCTCTGGTTGAAATCGTAGGAGGGAAACAAACTTCGCAGGAATCTGTCGATTATGCAAAGGAAATATACGAAAGCTGGGGGAAAGTAGCCGTGATCTGTTTAAAAGAAGTGTACGGTTATATTGCCCAGCATATTAACTGGGGAATCCGGGACATTGCCCTGAAAGTAGTAAAAGACGGAATCTGTACGCCTGAAGATATAGACAAGGCGATTATGTACGGGCCGGGCATGCGGCTGCCGATTACTGGGCAGCTTCTGACGCTTTCCATGGGCGTGGAAGGCGGATGGAAGAATTTTTATAAAAAATATTACGGACAGGAAGCGACAGAGTTCGATTACTGGCTGGACGACCAGTTGAATCAGGAATTGGAGAACCGGCCGAAAGAAATCGGAAACACATTGGAAAGCGCTTTGAAATTCCGCGACCATATGCTGGTTTCGGAATTAAAGGTACAGGGGCTGCTTTAATGCAAAAAAGGTGTAGGGACTGCTTTAATGCAAAAAAGGCGTAGGGACTGCTTTTGCGTAAAAAGGGACGGTAGCTCTTTCATATAATAAAGTCAGGAGGAGTTGTATGGGCGAAACGGTAGATTTTAAAAAAGTATGTGATAATCTGCACACGACCGTTTTTTTGACGGATGCGGAGGGGACGGTATTGTATGTGAATCAGGCCTATCTTGACAGAACGGGATTGTGCGAACGGCAGATTCTGGGTAAAACTATTTTCGAACTTCAGGAAGAACAGGTGATTCAGTGCGATGTGATTCCGAAGATTCTGTCTGACGGAAAAGAGAGGAATGAGATCGGGTATGTGCCCCAGACGGATTACCGGGGGTTTATTTCCGGATTACCGATCAGGGATGAAAACGGGCAGATAGAATATGTCATGACAACGGACTGGGACGTCAATACCATTATGGAAATGGAGCACCGTTTAAAAAGATTGCAGCATGGCGAATCAGAGTGGGAGTCCGCCTTTGAATCCCGTATGGAAGACGACGAGCTTTTGTATATCAGCGATTCGATGCGCGAACTAACGCGGGTGCTGCTTACGATTTCACAGACCGATGTAACGGTTCTGGTTATAGGAGAAACCGGAACGGGAAAAGAAGTCGTATCCAATATGATTGTGAAATACAGCGGCAGGGCGGACAAACCGTTTGTGAAAATCAACTGCGCCGCGATACCGGCGGACCTGATTGAATCGGAATTATTCGGATACGAAGACGGGGCGTTTACCGGCGCAAAGAAAGGCGGCAGAAGCGGCGCGTTTGAACAGGCAAACGGAGGCACTATTCTGTTGGATGAGATCGGGGAACTGCCGTTTCAGGTACAGGCAAAACTGCTTCGCGCCTTACAGGAGAACGAGATTGTCAGAATCGGCAGTTCAAAACCGGTGAAACTGGACATCAGAGTCATTGCCGCTACAAACCGCAATCTGTTAGAGGAGATCAAAAAAGGGTCGTTCCGGGAAGATTTATATTACAGGTTAAACATTATCCAGCTCCGGATTTCGGCGTTGCGGGACAGAAGAGAAGATATTCCTTTTCTGGCAGGACGGTTTCTGGACGGCTTCTGTAAAAAATACAAAAAAGACGTGGTTTTTGAGCCGGGCACATTACGTATTCTCAGAAATTATGAATGGCCGGGTAATGTGAGGGAACTTAAGAATCTTCTCGAGAGGCTTGTGATCTTAAGCGCAAACGGCTCCATTACGGAAGAAAATGTGAAAAATGCCCTGTCGTCAGCGGATTTAAAATGTACCGGTGCGAGAAAAACCTTAAACGAGATGGTAGCGGATTACGAGCGCATCACCATGGAAGAGGGGATTAGGGAATACGGAAGCAAGAAAAAAGCCGCGGAAAAGCTGGGGGTAGAGAGAAGTACGTTTATTAAAAAATGTCAGAGATACGGCATATGACCAGGAAACCATGTGTGAATAGAAAACCTGCGTGAATGGATAATATATCCTTTACAGGAAATATATGTGAACAAAGAACCATGTGTGAATAAATTCACCCTGAAAAGTGAAAATATTCGCACATGGTTTTTTGTGTTACAGGAAAAACTGCGCCAGACAGCGTTTTTTCTTCGCAAAAAACTGGCATGATTTTTGCGGATTACAAATCAGTCAGTTATTTACGAAAGGAGAGAAAAATAATTTATGGAAACAAAAAGTGTAAGCAAAGAAACGCAAAAATTAGGACCTTTTGCATTAGGCGCGGTATTCATGGCGTATTTCTGCAGTATTACGGCAGTGCCGACAGGCGGCCTGGTCGGGCAGGGGGCAAATTTCATCACAGGTATCGGCGGTATCCTTTTGGGATTTGCGATCGGAGCGGCTCTGATTGCATTATCTACATTGATCGGCTACAAAACAGGTTTAAGCTTGTCGTTACGATTATCGGCGGCGTATACGGTATGAACGGCGTAAAACT
The DNA here is from genome assembly GCA_022796875.1 of Eubacterium sp. Taxonomy (GTDB): domain Bacteria; phylum Bacillota; class Clostridia; order Lachnospirales; family Lachnospiraceae; genus JAAWJJ01. The sequence continues at coordinate 16,925 of JAAWJJ010000008.1, forward strand.
GATTTCCAACTTAAGTATTCCGGTCGCTATAATTTTATTTATTATTATTTATGCGGTTTCGGTCAGGCATGCGGGCGGCATCGAAGGACTGATGGCATATCAGCCGACGCAGACAACTTACACGGTGGTAACGATTGCGCAGACCATGGTCGGTATGTGGATGGCCGGTTATCTGGGGGCGATCGATCTGACGACCGATGCGAAAAACGGTAAATCGGTGGTATTTGCGGCAATCTGCGGTTCAGGATTCGTACTTTTATGCTTTCTGGTCGGACAGGTAGGATTTATGGGTACGGGCGTTCATACTTTGGCGGATATCTGTGCGTCGCTGGGCGGAGCAATCTTTTTGATCGGCAGTATTTTCGTGATGATTGCTCAGGGAAATACGACGCCGGCCTGCGACTACATGTACAGTAATTCTTTCGCGGCGGTATTCCATACGACCCGGAAATGGTTTGCGATCATCATTCCTCTCGTAGCGGGCGTGGTTGCGTTTATCATTATGTATGGGCCGGGCGTCGATTTTATTTCCACGATCGTCGATATCATCGGTACGGTCATGTCGCCGATGATTGCCGTTATGCTGGCGGACTTTTATGTCATCCGCAAAGGAAAGCTGGAAGTGAAAGAAGAAAAAGACCTGCCGGTTGTAAATATCCCTCCGATTATTGCGATCGTGATCGGCCTTGTCCTGTCTTTTTCCTTAAAAGCGGTACCGGCGTTTCAGTTAAGTACGTTCTTTGTAATGGCCGTAACGTTTGTCCTATACATAGTGATTGCAAAAATTTTCGGTTCCAAAACGAAACGGGAGGTGAGATAACATGCAGGAAGCGATAAAAGAAACAGGCAGCAAAAGAGGAATGGAACTCCGCTCCGGGCAGATTACGGAAACCGGCTGCACGGAGCGGATCCGGAAACTCAACGGAATACTCCATGCGGCCAGGCCAAACCTGGATATTCACCGTACGCGGGTGTTTACCAAATATTTTTCCACGCATGAAAGCGAATCGCAGATTCGCAAAAGATATTTTGCAATGGCGGAAGTTTACAGAAGCATGCCGGTCAGGATTGAACCGGGGGAAAGGCTTCTGGGATGGCAGGGAAGCAAAGTCAGGTGCAACAATTTCAGTATCGAATCGCATGCCCACTGGCTGGAATCCGATTTTGATACGTTTGAAACGAGGGCATTTGACCCGTGGCTGATCGATCCGGAAGACAAGCGGGAATTAAAAGAGATCCATATCCCGTACTGGAAAGAGAAAACGCTGACTTCCAAATTCCGGGCGCAGACGAGAAAGCCGGATGTGCTTTTAAGTTCCGGATATGTTGACTGCAGCAATTATATTTCAAATCCGGGTTCCCATTTCATACCGGATTACCGTGAGCTGCTGGCAATCGGATATGAGGGTTACTATCTGAAATGTAAAAAACTGCTGGAGGAAATGGACCAGATCGATCCTGAAAATATTGGAAAAAGAGATTTTTATGAGGGAATGATGGCCGTATGCGAAGGAATCCGCGATTACGGCGTACGTCTGAAAGAGGCGGCGTATGAAACGGCGGCAAAAGAAAGCGATGAAGCGAGAAAAGCCGAACTTATAGAAGCCGGCAACCGCGCCGAAAGGATTACCTGGAAAACGCCGGAATGTTTTGCGGACGCTCTGCATGCGGTATGGCTGAATACGATGCTGCTGAACGTAGAAGCGTCCGGACCGTGTATTAACGTCGGGCGGCTGGACCAGTTGTTATGGCTGTATCTCGAAGCCGATCTGGAATCAGGGAAAGAAACAGTCGCTTCCGCATTGGAGTGGATGGAAGAATACAATATCAAATGCTGTAATATTCCGTGGCTGCTGACCGAAGCGCTGGCGCATTGTTTCGGCGGTTATTACAGATGGGCCGGCGGATACAGTGTAGGAGGATATGATGCAAACGGAAACGATGCGGTGAACCTGCTTTCCTATATCTGCGTCAGAAGCGTCCGCGAAACGAAGACGACGGCTCCGGCCGTACATGTGCATATCGGTTCCAAAACGCCGGAATCATTTTTAAGGGAATGTGTCAAACTTTCCGCCGAGGGACTGGGGCACCCATCCTATTTTGATATCGAGAGCGTTTATAAAATGATTCAGTACAACGGCGCGGGATTAAACGGAATAAATAATCTTCCGTTAAAACTGATCCGGGAGAGGGCGACTACGGTCGGATGCGTGGAGCCGAAAATAGAGGGCTATTGTTACGGGCATACAAACGCAAATATTACCAATCTGGGAAATACGGTCAGTTTAACGCTGACAAACGGTATCCTGCCGGAAGGCTGCCCGGGATACGGAGCTGGGACCAGGATTGGCTGTGAAAGCGGCGACCCTACGACGTTTACAACGTTTGAACAGTTTTACGACGCTTTTATGAGGCAATACAAATATCAGATCGATCTTTGCCAGGAACATATGCTGGTTGCGGAGAAACTTCTTGCCGAAGAACACCAGATGCCGCTGTTTACAATGATGACGACGGATGCGATCGAAAAAGGAACGGACGTGGTAAGCGGCGGAGCGATATTAAATTCCGGGCCGCATTATATGCTTACCGGCGTCGCCGATTTGGGCGACTCGCTGATGGCGGTGAAAAAACTCGTTTACGACGACAAAGTACTTACCATGGAACAGCTGTTGGAGGCAGTGGCGGCGGATTTTGAAGGTTATGAACAGATCCGTCAGATGTGCATTCATGTTCCGAAATACGGAAACGACATCGACGAGGTAGATTTACTGACTTCCAGGGCGCTGCAGGACTGCGTGGAATACTGCGCCACACTAAAATGCGGCAGAGCCGGAAATTACTCTTCCGCCGGAATCCAGCCGACGCAGACGAACGTCGCTATGGGTGAAATGTGCTGGGCGCTTCCTACGGGGCGAAAAGCGCTGACGCCGTTGGCGGACACTCTCTCTGCGGAACAGCATATGGATGTAAGCGGCCCGATGGCTGCGCTCCGGTCATATGGAAAGATCAATCACAGCGCATGTACGAACGGAACTATTTTAAATATGTGGATCAGTAAAGGCGATTTGGTTGCGGAATAAATATGCGAGCCGGCAAAGGCGATTTGGCTGCGGAATAAATATATGGGTCAGCAAAGGCGATTTGGCTGCAGAATAAAAAGGAGGATATAAATGGGCAATTTTGATGTGAAAGAAACGGGAATCGACATTCTTTTTCCGGATGAACAGGAAGAACATTATAAAAGACAGGGGATCAGTAAAATGAGCAGTCTGGTCCGCACCGCGCTGTGCGACGAACATATTCATCATCTTCAGTTTAACTGTCAGGATAAGAACGTGTTGCTGGACGCGCAGAAGCACCCGGAAAAATACCCTACGCTTATGGTTCGCGTCGCAGGTTACAGCGTCTATTTTACAGACCTTGGCACAGCGGTACAAAACGATATTATCAACAGGACGGAACATCATTTATAGGGAGCGGGAAAGAATATGGCCGAAAAAGGGATTATTTTTGATATCAGCCATTATATGCTGGAAGACGGGCCGGGGATCCGTACGAACGTATTTGTAAAAGGATGCCCGCTCAGGTGTAAATGGTGCAGCAATGCGTACGGACTTAAAAAAAATCCGCAGATTTCCTATAACCCACTCAAATGCATCGGCTGCGGGGCATGCGTACAGGTATGCCCCGTACAGGCCATATCCTGGAATACCGGACATGACGCGGCAGTGCAGGATTTTGAGAAGTGCAGGGATTGTATGGCATGCGTAAAAGTATGTCCGACGAAAACCCGAAAGGAAATCGGACGGGAAGTTTTTGCGGCGGAAGCGGCAAAAGAAGCGGAAAAGGATCAGATGTATTACAGACGCAGCGGCGGAGGGACTACGGTATCAGGCGGCGAAATCCTGATGCAGCCGCAATTTGTAACGGAACTTTTGAAAATATGTTATCACGACGGAATCGATACCGCCATAGAAACGAGCGCCTGCGGGAACTGGGAAGATTTATCGGAAATGATCGCATACAGCGATACGGTGTTTATCGACTGCAAAGCGATAGATGCCGGCCTGCATAAAGAACTGACCGGCGTGGATAACGCGGGGATTCTGAATAATATCAGAAAGGCGGCGGCATTGTGCCGCGAAAAAAACAAGACGATCGTGATCCGGTTTCCCTGTGTTCCGACTCTGAATGATTCGGAGAAAGATCTGGCGGCGCTGGCAGACTTTATCAGGGAACTCGACGGGCCTCCTTTATTAAATGTTCTACCTTATCACAATTACGGAGAGAATAAGTATGCGTTTATCGGACGGGAATACGGGACAAAAGACATCCCCGCTATGACGAAAGAAGATCTGGACAGAGTGCGGTCGGTATTGGACCGTCAAGGAATCAGGTATTCTGTGGGAGGGTACAATATTTAATGAACAGGTCAGGACAACAAAAAACTTTGAAATAAACGTTCAAAATGTGAACCGACAAAAACAGGCAGCAGGGCGGAGCGAAACGAAAGGAGGCAGAAAATTAACGCGAATTTTATTGTAAAGGCAGACGTTTTTTTGTATAATCAAATAAATTCCAGAGGGTGCTGGAAGATTTGATTTCCGACTATGATCTCAAATCCAGATAATCAGTATCTGATTAAAATTGTGCTGAAAAATACTGATTGATTCGGCAAAACTTTCAGCGTATAATATCCATGAGATGAAATATCTTATTGGAATGGTTGTAAAAAACATTTTCCAACGTATGGAAAGTGTTTTTTTATCTTACAGGAAAGACCTTGCCGCGCTAAAGCGTGAAAGTGTCTTCCCTATAAGATAAAAATAATTATGCGCACTCGTGCGAGAGGAAGATGTCGCTAAAGCGACCGCACTCGGCGCAGAAAAGTGTGCCCTCCCCTCAAGATTGAGGGGAGGGGAGTCGAAGTGGACTTGCCCACTTTGTTCTTAATACGCGACTGAAAAAGAACCGGTATAATAAAAGTATAGATAAAATAAAAAAGCGCGGGTAAAGCAAAAGTGGGACGGAGGTAATGCTGTGGCAATTAAAACGATTGAAATCCTGAATGTAATGGTATTTCAAAGCCATTTGAGAAAAAATAATGCAGATTTTAAAACAATAGAAGAAGGGGATTCCTTTAGCAGCGGATTTAAACTGAAATTTTGTGATGGAATCAATGTTTTGATTGGTGAAAACGGGGTGGGCAAGACTACTGTTTTGAAAATGATCTATGCGGCGACACAGTGGTCGATCCGGCAGACCGATCAGGGAAAAACGAAAAGACTGCTGCAATTTTTTTCTAACAGTCTGTCGAACAGCGACGATTTAAAAAATGAAAGCAGTAAAGAAGATTATTGTTATTATAAGGTGTCAGACGGTACACATTGTTTTGAGGAAAGCCTTTCTCATAAAGCGTTGTTTAACTATGAAGAATGGCTGGGTTTAAATATACAGTCCGTATTTATTCCTACAACAGAAATGCTTTCTCATTCAAAGGGGTTTTTAGCGCTGAACCAAAAATATAATATGCCTTTTGACGGAACGCAAATAGATATTATTGTAAATGCTTCTTTACCGGAAGCACGCGAAATTCCGGCGGTTATGAAAAGTATTCTTGATAAAATCAGTAATGTTATTGAGGGAACGGTTATTTTGGAGGATGATTCGTTTTATGTATTAAAAAAGGATGGCCGAAAAACAGAATTTTCTTTGGAGGCAGAAGGATTACGTAAATTGGGCCTGATTTGGAAACTGATCAGAAACGGTCTTTTGGAAAGTGGAACGGTTCTTCTGTGGGATGAACCGGAGGCGAATTTAAACCCGGAACTTTACCCGTTTGTAGCGGATATTTTGTTGGAGTTACAGAAGAATGGAGTTCAGATTTTTGTTGCAACACATAGTTATAACTTCGCGAAATATTTGGAAATCCGGCGCAAAAGTAAGGAACAGGTCATGTTTCATAATTTATATAAAAGCCGTAATGTATTTTCAGATGAAATGAAAAAGGTGTTGCCTGGGATGGATGATAGCAGTGAGGCGGTATATAGCCAGTCAGCATACAGAATGGATGAAATTGAGCACAATCATATTATGATTGCCGATAACAGGCTGCTCGATGAAGTATATGAACTGTGAGGAACTATTTATGAGGAACGTATTTATCGAAGAAAACGGTGCTTACAGTATTAATTGCACATATGCGGTATGGGCAACGGACAGAATACATGAAGATTATCATAATGCGGGAATACACATTAACGATGTGGATTTTTTAATTGAAGATGCCGCCCATATTTTTATGGTGGAATATAAAAATGCATCTCTTGCAGATGCAGATAACCCGGGGCGTTTCAGCCAATGTCGGATAAAAAAATATCAATTGCGGTACGAAAGTTTTATGATTCCATGCATTATCTGAGATTGTTAGATAAAAACAAACCAGTTCAGTATATATACATTATTGAATATCCGAATGGCGATATAACTACCAGAAAAAGGTTGCGGAACAGATTAAAAACAGAATTACCTTTTGCACTTCAGGACAATATAGGAAACGGGAAAAAATTAATAGACCGGCTGGAGGTGCTTTCCATAGCGGAATGGAACTCGAATCATATTTATGGCAACTATCCAATAAAAAGAGTATCGCAGGAAATTTCTTAAGAAAAATAAAACGGCAGAAAATTTAAGGAAACAAAAAGGCAGGAAACAGAAAAAATACGGAAAGAGAAACGAAAGGGAATCATATGTCATTCACACATTTACATGTCCATACGGAATATTCGCTGTTGGACGGCTCCAATAAAATAAAAGAATATGTGGCGAGAGTGAAAGAACTCGGTATGGACAGCGCTGCCATTACCGACCACGGCGTGATGTACGGCGTAATCGATTTTTATAAAGCGGCGAAAGAAGCCGGGATTAACCCGATTCTCGGCTGCGAAGTCTACGTTGCGCCGGGGTCCCGTTTTGACAGGGAAAATGTGAACGGGGAAGACCGCTATTATCACCTCGTGCTGCTGGCAGAAAACAATACCGGATACGGCAATCTGATGAAGATCGTATCCGCCGGTTTTGTAGACGGATATTATTACCGGCCGAGAGTCGATTTTGAAATACTCGAGCAATATCACGAGGGCATTATCGCGTTAAGCGCCTGCTTGGCAGGGGAGGTGCCGCGCCTGTTGGAGCGGGGCATGTATGAAAAGGCCAAAGAAGCCGCTTTAAAATATGAGGCCTGTTTCGGGAAAGGGAATTATTTTCTGGAGCTTCAGGATCACGGAATCGCGATGCAGCAGACCGTGAACCAGCAGCTTGTCCGAATGAGTGAAGAAACCGGCATCGGGCTTGTAGCAACAAACGACGTGCACTATACGTATGAAAAAGACGCGGAAGCGCACGATATTCTTTTGTGCATCCAGACCGGTAAAAAGCTGGCGGACGAAAACAGGATGCGTTACGAGGGCGGGCAGTATTTTGTCAAATCCGAAGAGGAAATGAGAAAATTATTTCCTTACGCAGAAGAAGCGATTGAAAATACGGCCAGGATTGCGGCGCGATGCCGGGTGGAAATTGTATTCGGCGAAACGAAGCTGCCGCATTTCGACGTGCCGGACGGATACGATGCGTGGGAGTATTTAAGGAAACTTTGTTTTGACGGATTGCAGGAACGGTATCCGGATACGCATCAGGAACTGGAGGAACGCTTAAACTATGAGTTGTCCATTATTCAAAAAATGGGATATATTGATTATTTCCTGATCGTATGGGATTTCATCCGCTATGCGAGAGAGCATGATATTATGGTAGGGCCTGGACGGGGAAGCGCGGCGGGCAGCCTGGTTTCTTATACGACGGGCATCACCAATATTGATCCGATCCGCTACAACTTGCTGTTTGAACGCTTCCTGAACCCGGAGCGCGTGTCGATGCCGGATATTGATATTGATTTCTGTTTTGAAAGACGGCAGGAAGTGATCGAGTACGTCGTGGAAAAATACGGCGTGGATAATGTCACTCAGATCATTACGTTTGGTACTTTGGCGGCAAAAGGCGTAATCCGCGACGTAGGACGCGTCATGGATCTGCCGTATGCGTTTGTGGACGGCATTGCAAAAAGCGTGCCGAACGAACTGGGTATTACGATCGAAAAGGCACTGCAGATGAACGGGGAACTGCGCCAGTTGTATGAAGATGACGAAAGCGTACACCGGCTGATCGATATGTCGAAAAGGCTGGAAGGACTGCCGCGCCATGCTTCCATGCATGCGGCCGGAGTGGTTATCAGCCAGAAAAAAATGGACGAGTACGTGCCGCTGGCGCGCGCGTCGGACGGAACGATCGTGACGCAGTTTACAATGACGACGATTGAAGAACTGGGATTGTTAAAAATGGATTTTCTGGGACTGCGTACGCTGACCGTGATTCAGAATGCAGTCCGGCTGGCGGAAAAATCTTCCGGAAAGCAAATAGACATCGACCATATTGATTTTGACGATAAGCAAGTATTATCTTCTCTTGGAACCGGAAAAACAGACGGCGTTTTCCAGTTGGAAAGCGCGGGGATGAAAAACTTTATCAAAGAATTAAAACCGGAAAGCCTGGAAGACGTGATTGCGGGAATTTCGTTGTACCGGCCGGGGCCGATGGATTTTATTCCGGCCTATATCCGCGGGAAAAACCATACCGGAAAGATTCATTACGACTGCCCGCAGTTAGAACCGATCCTGGCACCGACATACGGCTGTATCGTCTATCAGGAACAGGTAATGCAGATCGTGCGCGACCTGGCGGGATATACGCTCGGGCGCAGCGACCTGGTGCGCCGCGCGATGTCGAAGAAAAAAGCGGCTGTCATGGAAAAAGAACGGAAAAATTTCGTATACGGCAATGAAGAAGAGGGAGTGCCGGGATGTATTGCCAACGGGATTCCGGAGCAAGTTGCAAACAAAATTTATGATGAAATGATCGATTTCGCGAAATATGCGTTCAATAAATCCCATGCGGCGGCGTATGCGGTTGTTTCTTACCAGACGGCGTATTTAAAATATTACTACCCGGTCGAATATATGGCCGCGCTTATGACGTCGGTCATGGATAACAATATGAAAGTATCGGAATACATTTTATCCTCCCGTCAGATGGGGATCGAGCTTTTACCGCCGGATATCAATGAAGGCGAGGGCAGTTTTTCCGTATCGGGCGGGAAAATACGTTACGGCCTTTCTGCAATCAAAAGCGTCGGCAGGCCGGTCATTGAAGCGATTGTAGAGGAACGTAAAAAAGCCGGGCCGTTTTCTTCCTTAAAAGATTTTATCAGCAGGCTGTCGAGCAGCGGCGTCAATAAACGGACGGTGGAAAACCTTATAAAAGCCGGCGCGTTTGACAGGCTGGGCGGAAACCGCAGGCAGTTCATGATGGTTTACACAACAATGATTGACAGCGTCATGCAGGAAAAGAAAAATACGGTAAGCGGCCAGATATCACTGTTTGATTTGGTATCCCCGGAAGAAAAAAAAGAGTATGAGGTCAGCCTGCCGAATGTGGAAGAGTTTGAAAAAGAAGTGCTGTTTGCCTATGAAAAAGAAGTGCTCGGAGTGTATATCAGCGGACATCCGCTGGAGGAATACGAAGAAAAACTGCGCAAAAATATTACGGCGTCCACTTCGGACTTCCTGCTGAACGAAGAAACCGGGGCGCCAAAAGTTGCCGACGGGCAGAAAGTCGTGGTCGGAGGCATGGTTACGGCAAAGACGATCAAATTTACGCGGAATAATAAAACCATGGCTTTCCTGACGCTGGAAGATCTGCTGGGAACCGTGGAAGTCATCGTATTTCCAGGCAATTATGAAAAATACCAGCGTTTTATTACCGAAGACGCCAAAGTATTTGTTACCGGCAAGGCAAATGTGGAAGAAGAGAAAAACGGAAAAATAATCTGTGACCGCATCGTTGGATTCGACGATTTGAAAAAAGAACTGTGGCTGCAGTTTGCGGATATGCAGGAGTATGAAGAAAAAAAGGAAGCGCTTTTTGCGAAGATCGGCTCGGCAAAAGGCGAGGATACGGTAGTGCTTTATATCAAAGACGGGAAGTTAGTGAACCGGCTTCCGGCAAACAAAACGGTAAAAGCGGACGATATATTATGCGGCGATATGAAAGAATTTCTCGGAGAGGATAACGTACGGGTGGTGGAAAAAGCATTATAGTACTAAATGCAACCATTTTTAATAGAAATTAAAACAGAGTAATTTGGAAGATATTGATCGGAGTACACAGTAACTTATAGAAACACCCTGTTTTCAGAGAATATAGGTATTCATTGATTTTTAAAGCATTTGTGCTATCGTTTATTCAGAAACAAATATAGAATACACTGGAGAAAAATAAGAAAGAATGTACAATATCGAATTTTATGAAAACGATATATTTGTTTTGCTTCATCATCTTCAGAAAAATTCAAAAAAACACCCAGGCGTGAAATAATTAGAGCAAAGTATGAAAGAACGGATTTCCTTGCCAGAAAGGGGGCAAAAAATACCTCAATCGTCCGTAGCCAGAATTGAATCGGGGAAAACGACCCCTAATCTTGGGACTCTTATTAAAATCTTTCAACGGCTTGGTTTGCAACTTAACGTAAGCCGTTCAACACCAACGGTCTGATTTCATGAAATCAGCTGTAAATGATTCAGACAGAACGAGTATTGATTTTAAGGCCGGATTTGAAAAAATGAGAAAAACAGTAGATAATTCCGTAACAATGTATTAAAATATATGATAATAGAGCCATGTCTTTTAAGTAAAACATTGGGCATGCAGTCTATTATGAATGAAAAAAGTTAAAATCAGCAGTCAGGCGGGAGGTTTTACGATGGCAAAAGAAATAAATAAAATCGGGGTTTTGACAAGCGGAGGCGACGCACCCGGAATGAATGCGGCGATTCGTGCCGTTGTGCGGCAGGCGCTGTCGAAAGGAAAAAAAGTAGTAGGGGTCAAGCGCGGTTATGCGGGGTTGCTGCAAGGGGAATTTATTGAAATGGAAGCAAGAGATGTTTCCGATACGATTCAGCGTGGCGGCACGATACTGCAGACGGCGCGTTGCCCGGAATTTATGATGGAGGAAGGACCGAAAGAGGCGGCAAAGATCTGTAAAGAAAACGGAATAGACGGCATGATCGTGATCGGGGGCGACGGTTCTTTCAGAGGTGCTCAGAAGCTGGCGGCTCTGGGAGTGAATACGATCGGGATTCCGGGAACCATTGATCTGGATATTGCCTGTACGGAATATACGATCGGATTTGATACGGCCGTAAATACAGCGATGGAAGCAATCGACAAAGTACGGGATACGTCGACATCCCATGAACGGTGCAGTATTATTGAAGTTATGGGCAGGCATGCCGGTTATATTGCTCTCTGGTGCGGTATCGCCAACGGAGCGGAAGATATTTTGCTGCCGGAACGTTATGATTATGACGAACAGAAATTAGTAGATAATATTATTGAAAACTTTAAGCGAGGGAAAAAACATCATATTATTATCAATGCGGAAGGAATCGGACATTCCGCAGGTATGGCCAGGCGTATCGAAGCGGCGACGGGACTGGAAACGCGCGCGACAATTCTCGGACACATGCAGCGCGGAGGACAGCCTACGTGTAAGGACAGGGTATATGCATCTACTATGGGCGCGTATGCGGTTGATCTGCTTTGCCAGGGGAAATCCAACCGTGTTATCGCTTATAAAAACGGCGAATATGTTGATTTTGATATTGATGAAGCGCTTGCAATGCAGAAAGGAATTTCCGATTATCAGTTCCAGATCTGCAAGAATCTGTCATTATAAAGAAGTGTCATTATAAAGAAGTGTTATTGTAAAGAACTGTTTTAACATGAAAAAAGAAAAGATTACAAGTCCTGTAAACAGGCAGATGAAACGAATTGTACAGTTAAATAAAAAGGCGAAAGCGCGGGAAAAGGAAAGGATTTTTGTGGCAGAAGGCATAAAGATGTTTTCGGAAGCGCCGAAAGCCTGGATAGAGAAAGTATACGTTTCGGAAAGTTTCTGCAGGCAGTTGGAAAAAGATGCGTATGAGCATTTTGCAGGATATGACTGGGAACTTGTGGCAGATCCGGTATTCCATGCAGTCTGTGATACAAAGACGCCTCAGGGGATTTTGACGACGTTTCATATGCCGGAATATACGCTGCAGGATTTGATAAAGAGGGCAGAACCGGGACTTTTGCTGATTGAAAATATACAGGATCCGGGGAATCTCGGAACGATGTTTCGGACCGCGGAAGGAGCGGGGATTGACGGAATTATTATGAGTGCGGATACCGTGGATATTTTTCATCCCAAAACGATACGTTCCACGATGGGTTCTGTATTTCGGATGCCGTTTTATATTACGGAAGATCTTGTCGGTGCTATATCGCTTCTGCAGAAAGAGGGAATCTGTATTTACGCGGCGTCTTTAGAGGATAGCTGCCTGTACGACGAACCGGATTATACGGCGGGATATGGTTTTTTGATCGGGAATGAAGGAAGCGGCCTGTGTCCGGATACGGTGCGCCGGGCGGATCGTTCCATCCATATTCCGATGGCGGGAGAACTGGAATCTCTGAATGCGGCGATGGCTGCCGCAGTACTTATGTATGAAGCAGACAGACAGCGGCGGCAGAAAAAGTGACGGTGATTGTTCAAAATGCCTGAAAAAATTTGAAAACAAAGAAAAAAAGAAAAATTTTAAAAAAAGTGTGGCAATTTTAAAAAAAGTGTGCTATTCTAGTTATAGATAATCTTGTTACCAAACTTTTCATATCATATTTATGCGGATAGCCCTGGCAATAGCCGGGGTTATTTGTTTCTGCCACAGGGACGGGTTTCCTGTGACACGGAAAGAATACGTACTTTTATTTTTATCACAGTTTAAAATATTCGGAAGAAAGGAAGGAATAGAATGAATACTGTTAGCTGGATGGATGAGGCAATGTTTTATCATATTTATCCTTTGGGATTTACAGGAGCGCCGCGTGTCAACGAGGGGGAAACGGCTGCGGGCAGCCGGATCCTGAAAGTACTGGAATGGATTCCTCATTTGAAAGAGATCGGAATCAACGCCGTGTATTTCGGCCCTGTTTTCGAGTCGCTGACACACGGGTATGACACTTCCGATTATTTTGAAACGGACCGCAGGCTCGGGACAAAAGAGGAATTTAAGCAGGTGTTTGACGCGTTGCACAAAAACGGGATCCGCGTAGTGCTCGACGGTGTTTTTAATCACGTAGGCCGGGGATTCTGGGCGTTTCGTGATGTGCAGGAAAAAGGGGAAGCTTCGCCGTACAAAGACTGGTTTTCCGGAATGAATTTCGGATGGGGAAATTCCCGCGGAGACCGTTTCAGTTATGATACCTGGCAGGGGCACGACGATCTTGTAAAATTAAATCTTTACAATCCAGCGGTGACGGATCATCTGCTTGCAGCAGTCAGGATGTGGATGGAGGAATTTCGGATCGACGGCCTGCGCCTGGATGCCGCAGACTGTGTGGAAAAAGGTTTTTTTAAAAAACTGCGGCAGATGACGAAAGGGATAAATCCGGATTTTTGGCTGATGGGCGAGATCATTCACGGAAATTACCGCGATTGGGTCAACGAAGAGATGCTGGATTCCGTCACAAATTACGAGTGCTGGAAAGGGATTTATTCCAGCCATAACGACAGGAATTATTTTGAAATCGCACATTCCCTGAAAAGACAGTTTGGGCAGGGCGGAATTTATGAGGGGCTTAGCTTTTATAATTTTTTGGATAATCATGACGTCAACCGAATTGGAAGTTTGCTGCGCTGTCCGCAGAATATTGAAAACGCTTACACGATCCTGTATATGATGCCAGGGGTGCCGTCTGTCTATTATGGCAGCGAATGGGGAATCGAAGGAGTCAAAAATAATGGTTATGACGCGGACGTACCGCTGCGTCCGTGCCTGGAGCTGAACGACTGGAAAGATAAAAATCCGCAGCTTATTGCGCATATACGCAAGCTGGCACAGGTGCGTAAAATGTCGAAAGCTGTACAGACCGGCAGCTATGAAGACCTTTTAATCCGGAACGAGCAGCTTGTATTCGCCCGCAGGAAAGACGGGGAATGTACGGTTACCGCGTTGAACTTAGCGGAATATGAGGCGTCCGTGCAGTTTTTCTGCGACGGGCAAAATTATGACCTGCATCTTGCGCCGTACAGTTCTGTTATTTTACATGACGGGGAAGAGTTTGTACCGACAGAGGAAATTGTGTTGACAGAAGAAATTATGCCGATAAAAGAAATTGTGCCGGCAAAGGAAGAAATTACGGCGACAGAAGAAATAGTGCAAAACAAAGTACCAGTACAAATCCGTGAGGATGACAGAACAGGAGCGGAAGCATCTAAAGCGCTTGAACTTCTGAATGACGGAAAGCGTGCGCTTGAAAAAGAAATCGCGCGCCGGTTGTTAAAAAGAGGAAAAATGACGGCAGAAGAGATTGCAGAAGATCTGGGATTACGCACAGAAGAAGTAGAATTGCTTGCAAAGCTTTAAATTAGGAAAACGATAACCTTTCGGTCAGGATTGCAGGGTCTGCCCCAGCGAAGCGAAAGTACTGCGGCGGAAATGAACTATGTTGCTGAAGCAACCCGCCGCAGGCGGAGAATCCAGCAAAGCTGGATTCTTTGTTCTTCAGACCCTGCCGGAAAGGTAAACCTGATATTCATACCGTTCCGCTACGATTTTCAGAATCGCATATTCAAAAGGGCCGTTTTCCGTATTGGTAATTCTGGTACTGACGAGGAGCGGCGCGCCCGTAGGAATCCGCAGAATCTGCGCGTCGATGAAAGGAGCGGCGCAGGCGGTGATATGTTCGACGGCGTCTTTCAGGACGATTCCATATTGTTCTTCTAAAAACGTATAAAGGCTGACGCAGTCATTTTCGTTTAACTGGAATCCGGGCAGCATATTCATTGTCAGATAATTTTTAATGATACAGATCGGACGGCCGTCTGCACACTGTACCCGCTGGAGGTGATAAACCATTTCGCCGTCTTTTAGGCCAAAGGCTTTCTGGATAAAATCCGGTGCCGGAACCACTTCCAGGCTTAATCCCTGTGTGGTAACTTTATGTCCGTTTCTGGTCAGCGTTTCCGTAAAAGATGTAATTTTATTCAGTCGCTGGGAAGTGGAGATTTCCTGCACCTCTGTCCCGCGTCCCTGTTTGACGGAGAGGTAGCCTTCGGCAGTGAGCATACTGATTGCTTTGCGGATTGTTGTCCGGCTGACCTGATATTCTTTTTCCATTTCGGATTCCGTAGGCAGGAACGAACCGGGCGGGTATTTCCCGTTTTTGATCTCTTTTTTTATGTCGGTGTAGACTTGTCTGTATGCAGGTATTCTGGCCATGTTTCTTCCTCCAATGCTGTGTGTCAGGTACATTATACTACTTGAAAGTTTAAAAATATAGTTTCTTTGAAGAAATTATTACAATTTGTTACAGTTCCCTCCGTCAGCCAATATGGAGATAATCACATGTTTGCATGATGATTTCTCCATTTGTGCTGACGGAGGGAACTGTAACATATAATTTGCTGTTCGGAAAAAGATTCAGACCAAACGGTTACATTCTGTCATGTAATCCCCTAAATCAGCTAATACGTCGCAGATATGCCGGAATGTGTCCTGAAGTTTCTCATATGCGGCAACGTGTTCCGGAATTGGGCGATTGATTCTTTCCACATGATGCAGGGATTCAATCAGGCTGTAATCTTTCCAGAGTCCGGTTCCCCGGGCGGCAATTGCGGCTGCTCCCAGGGACGCTGCGTCCTGGTCGATATTTGTCTTAATAATGTTCATGTTGAAAACGTCTGCAAACATCTGCATCCAGAATTTGCTTTTGCTTCCGCCGCCGCAAAAGAGGATCTCATCGGAAATTGCCGTTTTCTGTTTCAGGTATCCGATAGATTCTTTGAGGTTCATGCAGATGCCCTCCATGGCGGCGCGTACCATGGCTTCTCTCGTTGTGCCGAGATGAAGTCCGACATAAGCGCCCTGTATGTGTATGCTTTTGTCCTGTGAAGTGCCTCCTGCCAGGCTCGGATTGAAGAAAATACCGCCGGAACCGATCGGGACGGCAGCGGCCAGTTCGCTCATTCGGTCAAAGGCATCCTCGCCGAGATCTTTGCACAGTACGTCCCTGGTCCAGGCAAAGGAGCTGCCACCGGCAAAAATGGAAAAGGCCGAAGTGTACATATCCTCCTGGATATGAGCAAAAACATAAGGTTTTTTATCAACGTCGAGTACCGGTCTGGAAGAATTGACCGGTACCCAGCTGGAGGAACCGAGGGAAGTGTAAATCCTGCCGTCTTTTGGACCTACGGCTCCAAGCGCCATACAGGCGTTATCCACGCCGCCGCAGGCAACGACAGTGCTTTGGGAAAGGCCGGTCTGTTCGGCCGCTTCTTTTGTAATATTCCCCAGAATATAATGGGACGGTACGACGTCCGGAAAAAGGCTGGCCGGTATTCCGGCGGCGTCCAGATAATCCTGGCGCATTTCCTTTTTCAGCAGATCCCACGCGCCGGTACCGGAGGCGTAAGAGGGATCTATATACATGTTTCCGGTCAGCCGGAAGTTGATATAATCTTTCGAACCGAGTACTTTGTAAATCTTTCCGAATGATTCCGGTTCATTCTTTTTCAGCCACATCAGTTTAAACAGAGAGTAGCATGGAGCAGGAAAACCGTTGCCGGTAGTCATATACCAGGCGTTCCGGTCGATTCTGGAAAAAAATTCTTCGGCTTCTTCTCCGGCCCGGGTATCAGACCAGATCGGAACACGGGACTGCAGTTCTTTTCCGCTGCGGTCTATCGGAACCGTTACAAGGCTGTGGCCGGATAATGCCAGCGCGCCGATTTCGGAAGGCTGTACGGAGGCTGTTTTTATGAGAAATTTTGTGCTGGAAACAACGCCCTGCCACCAGTCTTCCGGTTTTTGTTCATGCATGTTGGAAGCAGGGTAAAAAGTATCATATGCGGTAAAGCTTTTGGCCAGTGTCTGAAAGTTTTCGTCATACAGGGAGGCTTTGACACCCCCGGTGCCCAGATCATATGCGATTAGTTTCATAATACATCTCTCCTTAATCTCTCCAGAATTTCTCCTTAAGACTCTCCTTAAGATTGTTTACAGGAACATTTTAAAATATCTAAAAGATAATTAGATAATAAAATAGATAATGATGTTTGTCAATATGTAAAAAGAAAAATTAGATAATAAGTATCTGAAATGGAGGAAAAACAGATACAAAACGCACAATTTGAAATATATGTGCCATGCATGTTTTGACAATAATACACAATAAATTTCAAATATATAGTTGACAATATATGTGCGGTATGCTACTATGCAAGAAAGATAATTATGTTTTATAAAAATACGAATTATCATTATGTTTAACACAGAATTTATGAAACAAGCAGGAGAAATAGCAAAAAAACAAAAAAATGTCAGGAAAAGGGGGAATTGGATGCTGGGCAGAGAAGCTGCTGCGATGATTGATATCAGCGCCGTCCGTACGCAGCACACGTTAAAAGATATTGAAGAAGTGGTTGCGTATGCGAAGAAATACAAATTTATTAATGTTCATGCATTGCCATGCTGGGTATCGGCATTATCTGAAATGTTGAAAGATACGGAGGGGGTTTATACCGGCGCTCCGGTAGGCTTCCCGGGAGGCGCGCACAAGACGGAAGTAAAACTTCTGGAAGCGGAAGAACTTCTGAAAGACGGCGTGGAAGAAATGGATATTGTAATGAATGTCGGGAAGTTTAAAAACGGGGAATATGATTATGTTTTAAATGAATTAAAACAGATTATCGCGCTTGCTCAGGGAAAAGCGTTAGTGAAAGTGATCATTGAGATCAATGCCCTGACGGATGAAGAGATGATCAAAGCCTGCGATCTGGTCATCGAAAGCGGCGCGGATTTTGTCAAGACAGGCACCGGCTGGATTCCGGGAAACGCCAATCTGGAACGGATCCGCCGGATCAAACAGCATTGCGGCGACCGAATCAAGGTGAAAGCTGCCGGAGGGATCCGTACGTTAGAAGAATTTATGGAACTTGTGGATATGGGCGTGGAACGAATGGGGATCAACGTAAAGTCGGCGATAGAGATCGTAACGGCGCTGGAAGCGCAGGAGTAGAAAACGTAAAACGGCGCTGGAAGCGCAGGAATAGAAAAAGCAGTTGTCGTATCGCAGGAAAAATATAAATATGGAGGAGGGTTTTTCAGATGAAACTTGGTTTTTTTGCGGCAAATTATTCACATCTTCCGTTAGAGGAAGTTGCAAAAATTGCAAGTTCGAACGGCTATGAGATGCTAGAGATTCCGGCATACATTGATAACGGCCAGATGGATTGCGATGAGATTTTAAAAGGAAACAACGCGCGGGAGTTAAGGAAAATGATAGAAAGCTACGGATTAGGCATTTCTGCATTATCCAACCATGCGGATTCGCTGTTGATTCTCGGGCCTCATACCGAGGACACGGACGCTATTTTTAAAGGGACTCCGGAAGAAAAAATAAAATACGGGACCGAAAGCCTTTTAAAGACGGCGCAGGCGGCAAACGCACTGGAAGTTCCCGTAGTGAACGGGTTTACCGGTGTGACGAACTGGGGCAGATATTTTCCGTTCCCAAGCGCAACCGGCTGGAGCGATATGGAAAAACTTTTTGCGGAACGGTTTCTGCCGATCATGGATAAGTTTAAAGAATACGGAGTGAAATTTGCGATGGAGCCGCATCCGAACAATATTATCTATGACCTGAATACCGCGAAACGTGCCCTGGAACTTCTGGACTATCATCCTAATTTCGGCTTCAATTTGGATCCGGCCAATATTCTGGCGACGGGCGGATTGCTGGTTGAGAACTTTATCGACGAGTTGGGCGACCGTATTTTTCATGTCCATGCGAAAGACGCGGAAGTAGTCCGGCACAATATTCAGCGCGGGGGCATTATGATGCAGGGCGACTGGCAGAGGCTGGATAAAGCGTTCCGTTTCCGTATCCCGGGCTGGGGAGATGTAGAATGGAAAAAGGTGATTACCGAGCTTTCTTTGGTGGGATATGATTACGTACTCAGTTATGAGCATGAGGACGTTACGATGAGCGTGGGAGACGGAGTAGAAAAAGTTGCGGCATTTTTGAAACCGTTAATAATTAAAGCTCCTTATGAAGGAAGACGCGACAAGATTTTTAATCAGCCGCGCGATTAATCCGGAAAGTCGGAAGTGGATTTATGCGGATTACTGTTTGTGACTGAATTTGACTGAATATGTTGACTTTATTTCGGAAACGTGGTATTATATCCACAAAAGCAGAAACATTACAACGCCCGTTTTTGTGTATTTTGCCATAACGGTCATTTACAGGAGTGATTTGTATGGATATTGCCCGACTGGGAAAAATATGGACCGTAAATATATTGTAATTGTACAAGGAGGAATACCATGGCAGGAACAATGAAAGCTCAGGTGGTGAAAGCGCCTTACCAGATGGAATACTGTGATGTGCCGATACCTGAGATCAATGACGACGAAGTATTGATAAAAGTAAAAGTGTGCGGAATTTGCGGCTCGGATACGAGTATTTATACGGGAAAATATGCGAAAGACAAATTGCCGTTGATTTCCGGACATGAATTTTGGGGCGTAATTGAGAAAGCCGGAAAAAATGCCAGAGGCGTAAAAGAAGGCGACCGGGTGGCGGTGGATATCTGTCTGACCTGCGGAACCTGTTATTTCTGCAGACGCGGCGACGGGCTTCTCTGCGAAACGTTTACACAGCTCGGCATCCACACGAACGGCGGGTTTGCCGAATATGTGAAAGCACCGTGGAAGAACTGTTATCTTTTGCCGGACGACATGGATGATTATACGGCGGCGTTTGTAGAACCGATGACGACCGTGATCCATGCTTCGCAGCGCATGGTGCCTGCGATCGCTTCGAGCGTAGCCGTAATCGGCAGCGGACTTGGCATCCTGCATGCGGCTATGGCAAAAGCAAGGGGATGCGCGCCGGTTATTGTGATCGGCCACAATGATGAAAAAAGACTGGCGATCGCAAAAGAAATGGGCGCCGATTATGTGATTGATTCCGCAAAATGCGATCCGGTAGCGGAAGTCAAAAAGATTACAAACGGAGTCGGCGTAGACAATGTGATAGAAGCCGTTGGTACGCCGGAAACTTACGAGCAGGCGTTTCAAATACTCCGCCGCGGCGGGAAGTTGGAAGCTTTCGGTATCTGTGCGGAGGATGCAGCCGCTTCTTTACGGCCGTATGAATTCGTCCTTGGCGAAAAGAAAGTCAGCGGTTCCTGTGCCGGAATCGGCAATAACTGGCAGGAGGCTATTACGCTGCTGCAGTATGGCGTGATCAAACCGCAGAAAATGTTTTCATTGGCAGTGCCGCTTTCCGAACTGGAGCAGGCGCTTTCCGAACTGAAGACAAATAAAGAGTTGGTAAAAGTATTTGTTTGCCCGGAATTGACCGAGCGCAAATATTTTTAACAAAAATAAAAAAACAGGAGGAAGGAACTATGAAAAAATTATTCGCACTATTGCTCGTTGGAGCAATGAGCATCAGCCTTTTGGCTGGATGTGGAAACAGCGGAAACGGCGCGGCAGAAGGGGAAAAAGCGCCACAGGAAACCGGTGAGGATGCCGGCGGCGCAGCGTCTTCTGACGACGCGGAAGCTCCGGCAAAAGATGACGCGGAAGCTCCGGAAGATACGGCTTCGTCCGATTCACCGTTAATCGGAATTTCCGTGCCGAAAGCGGTTACCGGCTGGACAGCAGCGGTTTCTTACTATGCTGAAAAGTATTGCGAAGACAACAACCTGAATTACAAACTGGTTCAGGCAGAAAGCACGAACGACCAGGCAAACCAGGTAGACGACCTGATTGGTATGAAGCCGGCGGCTATCGTATTGTTACCGATCAACGATGAGTTGGCAACGGCAGCACAGACGATCCTGGACGCAGGTATCCCGTTGATTAACTTTGACCGTACTTTGGGCGGTGTGACACCGGATTACTATCTGGCAGGCGACAACCCGGGATGCGGCAAGAACGGCGCTGACTGGATGGTAGAACAGCTTGGCGAAGACTTTACGGTAGTTGTATGTTCCGTTACAAGCTGGGGCGCTATCGCAGAGGAACGTAAAGAAGGATTTGAAACCAGACTGGCAGAAATCGCTCCGAACGCAAAAGTATTAAATGAATATGCATCAGAGAGCGCTTCCCAGGAAGACGGATTAAAACTGATGGCAGACGTACTTCAGAGTAATCCGGAAGTTGATGCAGTATTCTGTGTGGACGACGAGCAGGGCGTTGGTATCCTTCAGGCAATTAACGAAGCACAGCGTACAGATATCAAAGCAGTTTACGCAGCAGGCGGCGGCGCAACAAATTATCTGAACAAGATCGAAGAAGGCAGCGGCGATATGGCTATTGCAACGGTTAGTTATTATCCGTCCATGATCGCAGATTCTATTAAACTGGCAGTCGACGTATTAGCAGGCGAAGGCAGCTACGAGGCGAAGACAATTGAAGAAGCTGTTGTAATTGACAAAACAAATCTGGAAGAGTGGAAAAGCTCTATTGGTTATGATCCGAATTCTCCGTACTAATCGGTAGGCTGATAAAGATACATAACGGATGACAGGAATCCATTATAAAAATCTGGCGATGCCCGGTATACCGGGTATCGCCAGCCAGATTGACTGTATCATATGGGGGCGTATATGGAAGAATTAGCAATCAAGATGAGTAATATCGTAAAAAGTTTTGGGAGCGCGGCTCCGGTACTGAAAGACGTTACGCTGAAAGTGGGTGTAGGGGAGATACATGCGCTTTTGGGTGAGAATGGCGCCGGGAAATCGACGTTAATGAATGTCCTTGGCGGCGTTATTCCTATGGATTCCGGGAAAATTGAACTTTTTGGGAAAGAAGTGTCCATAAGCAATGCAAAAGAATCGCAAAACTACGGCGTATCATTTATCCATCAGGAGCTGAATGTAGTAAACGACATGCTGGTATACGAAAATATGTTTCTTGGATATGAAGAAGAAACAAAGTGGAAATGTTTAAAGAGGAATGAAATGATCCGCAAATCCCAGGAAATCTTTGATTCTATGAACGTGAATTTGGATCCTCTGGAGTTGGTGGGCAATATGCCGGCTTCTTCGAAACAGATTCTGGAAATAGCAAAGTCGCTGCTCAGGAAAGCAAAGATCATCATCATGGATGAGCCGACGACTTCACTGACGGTTCCGGAGATCGAACAGGTTTTTGATCTTATGAGGGGACTGGCGAAGAAAGGAGTAACAATCATCTTTATTTCCCATAAGCTGGGTGAAGTGGTTGAGTTTTGCGATAAATATACAGTTTTGCGTAACGGTGAGATGGTGGCCTTCGGTCAGGTTACAGATGAAAAGGGAGAAAAAATTTCCACAGAGGAAATTGCCCGTATGATGACCGGAAAAGACGTGCAGGGTCTTGAAATTTATAAGCCGCGGCCGATGGGGGAAGAAGTGCTCCGGGTAGAGGGATTAAGCAGCGGGCGGTATTTTCATGATATTTCTTTTTCGGTACATAAGGGAGAAATACTGGGATTCACAGGCCTTTTGGGAGATGGAAAAGAAGAACTGGTCCGCTGTCTGTTCGGAGATATACCGAAAACAGGCGGTAAGGTAATACTGAACGGCCAGGAAGTTCATTTCAAATCCCCGAAGCAGGCGACAAAACATAAAGTCGGATTTTTACCGTCAGACAGGAAAGAAAACGCAATCATTAAAGATTTGAGCGTTGCGGAAAATATGACGATCGTAGCTTTGAAAAAATGTATGAAAGGCGGCGTTTATCTGAGCCATAAAGAAGAGCATAACGTCACCTCGCGTTATAAAGAAACGCTGCATATCAAGCTGGGAAATTACAACGACCTGATTACCAGTCTTTCCGGTGGAAATCAGCAGAAAGTGGTACTGGCAAAATGGCTGTATGCCAAGCCGGACGTCATGATTTTGTGTAATCCGACCCAGGGTGTGGACATCGGCGCAAAAAATGAAATTTACAACGAGATTTTTGAAATTGCAAAAACGGGCGTAGCCGTGATTGTGACTTCCGGAGAAGCGCAGGAGATTATGAAACTCTGCGACCGGGTAAAAGTAATGTTTCACGGGGAAATGAACGGAACTCTGGAAAGAGAGGAATTGGATGAAGAAACGATTATGATCCTTTCTACCGGAGCAGGCCAGCGCAAAGGAGAGTAGAAAATGGAGAAGAAAGTTCAATCAAAAAAGAACGGTGCACTTGGAGGGTTTCAGAAGTTTTTCTCCGGATATAGTGTCATTGTTGTAACCGTAATTATTTTTATCGTAGCAGCTATCATTCAGGGAACTAATTTTTTGTCGGCAAGCAACCTGATCAATGTTTTGCGTAACAATGCCGTGCTGGGAATTCTGGCGCTGGGCATGGCGTTTGTCATTATTGTCGGGGAAATCGACCTGTCGGTCGGTTCCGAGCTGGTAGCCGTAGGCGCGATCTGCCTTGGAGTGTTAAATGCGACCGGAAATATTGCGCTGGCAGTCATTGTAACGATTGCGTGCAGTATCGGTTTGTCGGTATTTATGGGATTTATCGTGGCAAAAGGGAGCGTCCCTTCCTTTGTCGTAACGCTAGGGTTTATGTATATTTTCCGGTCGGTCTGCCAGTATTTCATGTCCGGCGGCGGGTTTTACGGTGAAGTAGAGAATTTCGGTAAGATTTCCAATTCTTTTGTCGGGCCGATTCCGACGCCGATTATTTATCTTGCCATCGTATTTATCGTATATTTCTATTTTTCCAGATATACGAAAGCCGGGCGTCATATTTATGCAGTCGGTTCGAATGAAAGAGCGACCAAGCTGTCCGGTATTAATACGAGCAACATCAAAATTCTGGCATTCGGTATTATGGGCCTGTCCGTCGGACTGGCGGCAGTCATCGAAGCAAGTCGTATGAATTCCATCAACGCTTCTTCTTCCGGTTCTTCTTATGAAATGTATGCGATTGCCATGGCGGTTATCGGCGGCGTTTCCATGAAAGGCGGACGTGGAAAGATGATCTGCGTATTGTTTGGTATCCTGATCCTTGCGATCGTGAATAACTTCTTAAACCTGATGGGAGTCAGCGCATTCCTCGTAAATGCGATCAAGGGCGCGATCATCATTGTAGCCGTATTATTGCAGAAAAAAGATAAAATATAATCGGAATGAGCAGAAGCCAGGATTACAGAAGACAAAATACAATCGGTTTACATATAGAAAGAGCGGTGTAACATGACAATTGGAGGAATCAATCATATCGGGATCAATACAGAGGATTTTCAGGCGTCCATTGCTTTTTACAGGGATATCATGAATATGGAAATCCTCGGAGAATACGATCTCGGAGGAGATTATGTAGCATATGTAAAAGTAGATGAAAAGTCAACTATTGAACTGTTTCGGAATACGGAATATCCTGCGGATCAGGGTTCTGCTGGGGAACGTCCGGGGTTAAAGCATCTGGCGTTCCATGTGGACGACGTGGACGCATGGGAAAAACATTTAAGGGAAAAAGGATATACCATTACCTTTGGCCCGGCAGATCTTCCGGTTATCCGGCAAAGAGTGATGCTTTTTGAAGCGCCGGACCATGTGATACTGGAGCTGTGTACGGATATGAAAAGTTAAAGCAGCAGGGAGAAACAGAGCAATAAGAAAAAAGAAAGCAGTAAAGAAAAAGCAGTAAGGAAAGGGAAAAATTATGGCATATGAAAAATTACTCGAGCCGATTAAGATAGGCCCGAAAACTGCGCAGAACCGGTTTTTCATCCAGGCGATGGAATGTAATATGGAAGATCCGTCCGGAAATCCGTCGCCGGAAACGACGCAGAGATATGTGGATCTGGCCAAAGGCGAGGCCGGTATGATTACATTGGAAGCAATTACCGTTACGCGGGAAAGCCGTGCCAGGGACAATCAGCTGACGATCATGCCTCAGAATGAAAAGCCGCTGACGAAGTTTATGGATGCGGTTCACGGGGCGAATCCGAATTCTCTGGTCGTATTCCAGTTGACACATTCCGGGGAGATATCTCATCCGGGATTTTCGCGCAGAGTAACGCCAAATCCTCTTCCGGGTTACGGCGGCGATCTTCTGACGGAGGATGATGTCGCCCATATTATGGACGAATATGTGCAGGCTGCAAAGATTGCGTATCATTGCGGAGCAGACGGAATAGATCTGAAGCTGTGCCATGGTTATCTGGGTTCCCAGATGATCCGGCCGCATAACGACAGAAACTGGAAATACGGAGGAAGCTGGGAGAACCGGACCAGATTTCCTTACGAACTGATGGAACGGATCCGCAAAGAAATTCCGGATCAAAACTTCCTGATCGGGTCCAAAATTTCCGCATGGGAAGGATTCCCGGGCGGATTCGGAACGGAAGGGCCTCATTCCCCGATTATGGACCTGACGGAACCGCTGGCTCTGATCAAAGGGTTGGAAGAGCGCGGAGCAAGCTATATTGTGCAGTCTGCGGGAAGTCCGTCCATCACAGTCAGCCTGACGCAGGCCGACCGCCGTGCGCCATATTTCGCCTATCTGCACCAGTACTGGGCAAAGGAATTCCGCAAAGCGTTAAAACCGGAAACCGTTGTGATAGGTTCCAATTTCTCGCCTTTCCGCAGCGGCAAAAACGGCCTCTGTGCAGTGACGGAAGAAGAAAGCAATCTGTTGAATTACGGCGAGTGGTGCGTAGAAAACAACGTAGTAGATATGGTGGCTCTCGGACGGCAGTCTTTTGCGGATCCTTACCTGCCGCAGAAAGTCCGGGAAGGACGCCTGGACGAAATCAAGTACTGCCTGCTGTGCGATTCGTGCCTGGAACTTTTGATCCAGCAAAGCCGGGTAGGCTGCGTGGCATACGATAAAAACGCCCATGCGGAGTTAGTGCGGACCAGAAAAGAAAAAGGAAACCTGAGAGTTCATCATACATAGAAAGGGTGAGAGCCCGGGAAATTTGAAAGTAAAAAGGCAGCATTTTTAAAAATCAGTAAATAAAAGAGGCGAAAACTTTGGAAAAAAGATTTGTAAGGACCGTAACGGGCGATATCAGGACAGAAAAACTGGGATGGTGCCAGTGCCATGAACACATTTTTCTGAAAAAAGGGGTTGCCAGCCGGATGTCAAAATCTCTACAGATGGAGGATTATGAGAAATCCAAAGAAGAACTTCTTTTATACCAGAAAGCGGGAGGAAACGCTATTGTGGACGCCCAGCCGGTATTTTCCGGGAGGATGGCCGGGCATTTGAAACGGGCGTCGGAAGAAACCGGAGTAAAGATCGTGGCGTCCACCGGTTTCCATAAGCATGCGTTTTATGACGAGGGCAGTCCGATTTATCAAATGAGTGAAACGGCGCTTGTGAAGCTGTTTGTTTCCGAGATCATGGACGGGATGCAGGAAGGTGCCGAGCAGAAAGACCACGGGAAGCAAAAAGATTACGAAAAGCAGGAGAAAGGCGGGCGGACAGGGCAGATGGACGCCCGGGCCGGAATCCTGAAAATGGCGGTAGACGAGGGCGGGATTTCGGCTACGAAAACGTATGAAAAGTTGTTTGCGGCGTCTTTGCAGGCAGCGAAAGAAACCGGCGTTTCTCTTTTGTGCCATTTTGAGTTTGGGACAGATGTTTTTCCTTTGTTAAAGAAAATGGAGGAATACGGGATTCCGCAGGAACGTTTACTGGCCTGCCATCTGGACCGGGCCAGAAAGGACACAGGATATCATGAAGCAGTTTTTGAGTCAGGCGTTTACCTGGAATATGATACGATCCACAGGCTGAAATATGCTTCCGATGAAGAAGAACTGCGGCTGATCGGTCATATGCTGGAAATCGGCGCTGAAAAGAAACTGCTTTTATCTTTGGATACTACGAACGAACGTCTGCGCATGTACGGAGCAGAAATGGGATTGGATTACATATGCAGGGATTTTTGCGGGATGCTCCGGGAGCGCGGAGTCAGCAGGGAAACAATAAGGACTCTGATGGTGGAAAACCCGGTCAGGGCGATTTCCATCGGGGGACTTCAGGAAACAGATCTTAAGTTTGAAAGGAGAAAAAAATGAGTGAAGCAGTAGTTTTTCATGCAGGAAAGGATGGATTCCATCCGGAACCGGCAACACAGCCTACGTTGTATTTTATCGGGGTAACTACGGGAAAATCTTCCATCATGAAAGTATTTCCGGCCTGGTCAGAGGAAATGGGACTGGGCGCGGCCATTAAAGGGATTGATATTAAAATCCATGAAGAGCCGTCCGTATATCGGGAAGTGGTGGAATTTATTAAAAATGACCCGCTTTCCATGGGAGCGCTGGTAACGACCCATAAACTGGATTTGTGCGAAGCCTGTGAAGATCTTTTCGATTATCTGGATCCATATGCTCAGATGTTCCATGAACTTTCCTGCATTTCCAAACTTAACGGACAGCTGCGCGGCCATGCGAAAGATCCGATTTCCAGCGGATTTGCCCTTTCTGATTTTGTGCCGCAGGATTGGTGGAAAAAAACCGGCGCGGACTTTTTTGTCATGGGCGCGGGCGGTTCTGCCATTTCCATGGGATCCTATCTGATGCGTCCGGAATTTAAAGGAAATTATCCGAAGCGAATTATTGTGACAAACCGTACCAGGCCAAGGCTGGAAGAAATAGAAAAAATTTTCCGGGAATTAAACCCGGGCGGGATCGAATTGCAGTTCCATCTCTGTTCGGAAGCCAAAGATAACGATCGGGTGCTTGCAGACGTAAACCCGAAATCCGTTGTAGTGAACGCGACAGGCCTTGGCAAAGACAGGCCGGGTTCGCCGTTGACAGACGAAGGAC
This sequence comes from Eubacterium sp., assembly GCA_022796875.1. Lineage (GTDB taxonomy): Bacteria > Bacillota > Clostridia > Lachnospirales > Lachnospiraceae > JAAWJJ01. The sequence goes on from JAAWJJ010000008.1 coordinate 44,925, forward strand.
AGTTTCCGGAAGACGCCCTGGTATGGGAGATCAATTACCGCGGAGAACTGACATTCATGCATCAGGCAAAGAAGCAGGAAGAGCAGAAGCGCCTTCATGTAGAAGACGGCTGGAGATATTTTATTTACGGCTGGACCCAGGTGATCAGCGAAGTATTCCATACGCCGATCGAAGGGGAACTTTTAGACCGGCTGGACGATATTGCAAAACAGTTCCAACAATAGAAACAGCAGAAACAGAAAAAACAGCAGGCATAGAAGAAACAGAAAGGGATGAAAAAATGGCTGATTTTAACAGCAGCGGGAAACCGCTGGACTTTGAAAAAGGATTTACGATTGATTTTAATATGGTCAACGGATTATCCAGCGTAAAGAACACTTCCAAGCGGCTGCTTTCAAAAGTAAAGTCGATGTTTTATGATGAGGAAGCAGCGAAAAAAGAACTTGAGGAAAACGGAGACCGGCTCGTTTATGAATTTCATGAACTTCCGGCGCCGGAACATGACGGGGATCTGGCCTTTGGGATGAGTATTGTATATCCGGGAAAAGTCGGAAACGAATATTACATGACAAAGGGACATTTCCATACGATTCTGGATACCGGAGAAGTATATTATTGTCTTTCCGGCCATGGGTATATGATGCTGGAAAGTCCTGAAGGAGATTGGTCGTGCCAGGAATTGATTCCGGGAAAAGCAGTCTATTGTCCAAAGCGTTATGCTCACAGATCTATCAACGTATCTCCTCACGAAGTGCTCCGCACTTTCTTTGTATTCCGTGCCGATGCCGGCCATGATTACGGCACGATAGAAGAAAAGGGTTATCGCCACCTTTTGGTGGAACAGGACGGAGAACCGGCGATCATCGATAATCCGAATTGGAAGCAGTAGAGGAAGAATATCGATAATCCGAATTGGAAGCGGTAGCGGGAGAATATGGATAATCTGAATTGGAAGCAGTAACGGGAGGAAAAGAAGATGGATGTAAATAAAAAAGTTGAGGAACTCAAAATCGTACCGGTCGTCGTATTGCAGGAGGTAAAGGACGCGGTTCCGCTGGCAAAAGCGTTGGTGGAAGGCGGGCTTCCGGTAGCGGAAGTAACTTTCCGTACGGCGGCAGCGGCAGATTCTATCAAAGCGATCCGCGAGGCTTATCCGGATATGCTGGTAGGGGCAGGCACGGTAGTAAATACGGAGCAGGCGTTAAAAGCGAAAGAAGCAGGGGCGCAGTTTATTGTGACGCCGGGATTTTCCCGGGAAGTCGTTCAGTTTGCGATTGTAAACGGGATACCGGTATTTCCTGGATGCTGTACGCCAACGGAAGTGGTCATGGCCATGGAATTTGGTTTGAAAGTAGTCAAATTTTTCCCGGCTTCCAGATACGGCGGACTGGAAACGATTAAAGCGTTAGGCGGGCCATTCCCACAGATCCGGTTTATGCCTACCGGCGGAATCAATGCCGGAAACATCAAAGAATATTTGGAGGATCCGAAAGTTATTGCCTGCGGCGGAAGCTGGATGGTAAAAGAAAGCCTGATTAAAGAGGGGAAATTTGACGAGATCACGAAGATGACGAAAGAAGCTGTCGAGTTGGTTACGGCATAAATCCGGGAGGTTTTGGATATGGGAAAATATAAAGTACTGGTTACGGCAAGATCTTTTGGGGCGGTCAACAGGGAAGCTTATGAACTTCTGGAAGAACATGGCTGCGAAGTAAAGAAGCTGGTGGCTGCCGACGGACCGATTCCGGAGCAGTTAAAGCGGGAACTTCCGGACGCCGACGCAGTGATTGCCGGACTGGAAGATTATGACGCCGCTATGATCGGACTGGGCAAAAACCTGAAAGTGATCTCCCGGTACGGCGTAGGATATGATAAGGTCGATGTGGCGGCAGCAAAGAAACAGGGCGTTGCAGTAACGATTACGCCGGGGGCGAACGGAGATTCCGTGGCCGACCTGGCCGTGGCTCTGATGCTGGACTGCGCAAGAAATGTCACGATCATGGACACGCACATGAAAGCGAAAGACCAGATTCGCCCTCAGGGAGTGGAAATGTGGGAAAAAACTCTCGGGGTCGTAGGCGCGGGGAGGATCGGCAAAGGCGTGGCAAGACGTTGTCGGGGATTCCGGATGAACATTTTATGCTACGACCAGTATCAGGACGAAGAGTTTGCAAAAGAGTGCGGTGCAGAATATGTGGATTTGGAAACACTGATGAAAGAGTCTGATTTTATCACGATCCATTCTCCTCTGACGCCGGAAACCGAAAATATGTTTAGCGCGGAGCAGTTTCGGATTATGAAAAAAGACGCGGTTATAGTCAATACGGCAAGAGGCGGCATTATAGATGAAGACGCGCTGTATCAGGCGTTAAAAGACGGGGAGATCCGCGCGGCAGGACTGGACGCTACGGTTATGGAACCGCCTTATGACAGTCCGCTTTGTACGCTGGAAAACTGTATTTTAACTCCGCATGCAGGCGCAGCGACAAAAGAAGCCAGCATTAAGATGAGCCATATGGCGGCTCAGAATGCACTGGATATTCTGCGTGGCGGAACATGCGCTTATTCGGTATAATTTTATAAAATTATGGCACGTTTGAAAGCCTGCTGCATATAATATTCAGAATGAATTTTCGTGGAGCAGTCTGATAGTGAATGCAATATTAATGGCATTTTTAGGCACCCTGTTTACGTTCGGAGTAACGACGCTGGGTGCCTGTAATATTTTTTTTGTCCGCAAAAGCGTTTCCCGTAATATGCAGTGCATTTTTCTCGGTTTTGCGGCAGGGGTCATGGTCGCGGCATCGGTCTGGTCATTACTGATTCCGGGCATAGAGCGCGCGGAATTAAACGGCCAGAGCAGTTGTCTGGTTGTGACGGCCGGGTTTTTAAGCGGAGTCGCGGTCCTGCTGGCAGCGGATCATCTGTTAAAGAAGAAATATGACGCCATCAGACGGGGAAACGAACCGGTTCCGATTCGGAAAAATGCGGCAATGCTTGTTCTGGCAATCACGATACACAATATTCCGGAAGGCATGGCAGTCGGGCTTGGGTTTGCCATGGCGGCGCAGTATCCGGATCAGCCGGGACTGATGTCCGGCGCGTTGGCGCTGGCGTTGGGGATCGGTATCCAGAATTATCCGGAGGGGACGGCGGTGGCGCTTCCGCTGGTAAACGAAGGAATGAATAAGAAAAGGGCGTTTTTTCTCGGAAGCATGTCTGCGACCGTAGAACCGGTTTTTGGAGTGCTGGCAGCGGCTTTGTCAGGAATAGCGAGTCAGATGATGCCTTTTTTGCTGGCGTTTGCCGCTGGTACGATGATTTATGTCGTCGTACAGGAACTGATTCCGGAAGCACGTACGGAGGACGGGAATAAATCCGGTACGCTCGGATTTATGACGGGGTTTCTGGTTATGATGATTTTGGATGTATCGTTGGGGTAGGAAATATTATCGGAAGTTGGCAGCATACCAGGATCTGATTTCACAGGTACGCTGTCAGACTCGTACAAAATATAACAATTACCTGCTTCATCAAATGGATTTTCTAACCGCTCTGATAGGATTACTTTTGAGTACGCAACCGCCCTCGATGCGCCGTCCGGGCGCACTCGGGCTTTTGGGGACGTCCCTGTCCCCAAATTGCTGGTCAAACACAGAGCGCTAAGAAAATCTCATTTTCTTCCGCAAGGATAATTGGTTATTATTTTGTACAGGCCTGACATTCCACTTCTGTGAAAGCCCGACTTTATGCTGCCAGTCTTCTAAAATATTTGACGGAACTGTAGGAGCTGCCGGTACGTCGGTTTTTTTTCGCTTACAAAAATGTTGCCAGAACATTTCGCTGTCGATGTTTTCAGGCAGCCGGTACAAAACAGGATAGACTGCCCTTGTGCAGGAAAATGAGAGGCTCTTACTCCCGACGTATTTATGCAGCAATTTGGGGACAGGGATGTCCCCAAAAGTCCGAGTACGCCCGGATGGCGTATCGAGGACGGTTGCGTCAGAAGTCGTAAAATGTTCCGGCGGGATTAGAGCCTCCATTTGACGGAGCAGGCAGAATAGCATGTTTTGTACCGGCTGCCGTCCGGAACCATACAGCAAATGTTCCGATAATATTTTTTACGTTATGTTTTATTCCATACACTTTGCTTTTATGGTACAATATCGACAGATACTATACCGCCGGAAATTCACTGCCGGCTGCGGATTATGGAGGATTCGGGTTTGACAGACAAACAGATAAAATGTTTTCAGGTGCTGGCGGAACATTTGAATTATACAAAAGCCGCGCAGATTCTGGAAATTTCGCAATCGACATTGAGTACGCATATAGCGGCGCTGGAACGGGGATTTGGTTTTCCGCTTTTTATACGGACCAACCGCAGCGTGGAATTATCTCCGGAGGGAGAGGTTCTGATTGATGCGCTGGAAAAGGTAACGCATATTTGGCAGCAGGCTCAGAATGAAGCGGCGGAATTGCGCCTGGAAAAAGGAAGCGTTTTAAAACTGGGGATTCTGGAAGGGCAGAATACAGAGCAGTTTTACCGAAAAGTCTGGAAACGGTTTCAGGATAAGCATCCGGACGTCGAATTGAAAATCAGGAGTTTCAGCGGCGCGGAACTGATTGAAAAACTGGATGAAAGAGAAGTAGACGCCATTTTCGGATATCAGAGCCTGTTGAAGATGCGAAAAGATCTGGACGGCGTTTCGGTATATCAGTCGCCGTTATATCTGGTGACGCTGAAGCAAGAAGGGGGGAGAACACAGTCGGATATCGGGAATCCGGGCGAAACATGCTTTGTGCTGCAGTCAAAAAGCTCCGCACCGTTTTTTAACCAGTATTTTGAGGAATTTTGCCGTAAAAAAGGGGAACCTCAAAAGGTGATACGGGTTTCCAATATAGCGTCCGTTCTGATGAATGTGGAACTGGGGCTGGGGACAGGCCTTGTAGATGATATGTCCATTATTTTCCGCGAACAGCCGTTTGAATTTACAAAGACAGAGGACATTTATGCGGAATACTGCCTGATTTTTAAACGGACCCGTAAAAGCAGGGAACTTAAATTATTTTTGGAGGAATTAACGGTTTCAGAATATCATCCAGCAGCAGGGCGCGCGCAGGATTAATGTTCGTGTAATGCCATGCGCAGGCAATGTCGGCAGAAAAGCTTTTCAGCGGAAACTGTCTGTAGTGTCCTCCAGAAAACCTTTTTTGTTCCGTCAGAACTGCTATGCCGAAACCGGAATTTAATAACGTAATGATTTCGTCCATATTGGATACGGAGAGCAGTTGTTCTTCGTTTATGGAATAGTTGGAACAAAGCGCATTTAAAAAAGCTTCGAAATCCTTTGTGCCGATGGAAGTGGTAAAGATTTGCTGTTTTTTTAGTAATTCCGGAGTAAATTTTGGAACATGAAACAGCGGGTGCGATTCATGTACGGTAAAGGCAAAATTTGAGCGAAACAGGTGGATTGACTTTAACAGGCTGTCATTTTTGATTTCATCGTTTAAAGTAATCGCCATGTCTAATTCATTCAGACGAAGCATAATATTCATCTTTTCGTGGGAATAACATTCCAGGGTAACGTCCGTGTCCGGGTATTTTTGCATAAAACGCTGTATGGCGGGGCGGAGAATATCTGCAATTTCCAGTCCCTGTAATATGGCAATCTTAAAAGAGTGCTTATGGGGAAACTTTTTCCGGTACATTTCGTCCTGGGCTTTTTGAAGGGAGGTTACGATTTCTTCCAGCGTTTTCTGTAATATTTTCCCCTCTTCCGTCAGGAAGTTCTTTTTATATTCCCGTTGGAATAACTGTACGTTAAATTCTTCTTCCAGCATGCGGATCTGCCTGCTGACAGCAGGCTGTGAAACATAAAGGCGGTTTGCCGTTTCTGTAAAATTTTTGTATTTGCATAAAGCAAGAAAATAAGTAATCTGTAAACTGTTCATTTCCGCTCCTCCTGAAGTAATGGCAAAGGAGTTTACTTTGCCGCTCTTGATGGTGGTACATTTTATATTCGGGTTCTTCTTTTTTCAGATTAATTACAACACACAAAAAACGATTATGCAACCATTTTCCACATATGGGACGGGCGTTTTTAATAATCGTGTTTTATGAATAATTCCATCTTATCTTTGTATTTCACAAAAAATTTCCCAGATTTTATAATTAAGACAGAATTTCCATGGGGATTTAGGAGCAAATGAAAAAATGATTGGAGTATTGGAGGAGAGGTTATGTCAGGTACAGATACGAAAGTTCATGTGAAGAAACTTTCGCTTTATAAAAAGGTGGCTTATGGTTTTGGGGAATTTGCGCAGAATCTGGGGAGTAATGCGCTGATTGCGTCATTTTTTATGCTTTTTTGCACGAATGTGGTGGGAATCGGCGCCGGCGTTGTCGGAACTCTGTTAATGCTTGGGCGTGTCTGGGATGCAGTAAATGATACATGGGTAGGAGCGTGGTCTGATAAAACAAATACAAAACTGGGTCATTACAGGCCGTGGGTATTTGCAGCTACGATTCCGCTGTTTGTCATTACGATACTGTTGTTCTGGGCGCATCCGGAATGGGGGAATACGCAGAAAATTATATACATATATGTTATGTATTTTGCATGGGCGTTTGCTTTTACCTGTGTGAATGTTCCGTATACAGCAATGACGTCCGTCATGTCCCAGGATGCCGGCGACAGAGGCGCATTAGGGGCGTTCCGTATGGCAGGATGCCAGTTGGCGCAGATTGCGGTTGGCGCGGTATTTTTAGGGGCGGTTGCAAAATTTGGTATGGGAAACGATGCCAGAGGCTTTTTGCTTGCGACTGTGCTGGTGGCAGTGCCGTCCATTATTATTAATTTTATTTGTATCACGGTATCCAAAGAAGTGGTTCCGCAGCCGAAAGGGCAGGAACCGATCCCGATTGTAAAAGGCATCAGGCTTGCATTGCAGAATAAACAGTATATCTGCGTTTTAATAGGGATGTTTCTCGGCGGATTTGTGACGCTGGGGAGAATGTCGATCCAGTCCTACTATTTCCTTGTGGTACAGGGGAATATGGGGGCAATGTCGGTATATCTGGTCGTAACGGGGGTAGCGGCGGTGATCGGATCGATTTTAAGTCCGTATGTGACGAATCTGTTTAAGAGCAAACCGATGACAATCCGCTTGTTTGCATTATTGGCGGCAGTGGTCACGCTGATACAGTTTTTCGGCAGATTCGACGGCGGCCCGTTATTCTGGTTTGGCGGCTGCGCCTATAACTTCTGCTATTTTATGCTGTTAAGTCAGATTTTTGGTTCGACACCGGACTGCGCAGAGTTGGGATTTTTAAAGACGGGAAGCCGGATGGACGGTTTTTACGGCGCGTTTGCAAGTTTTACGCATAAAGCGGGGATTGCGCTGGGATCGGCGTTATCGGGATGGGTGCTTGTGTGGATCCGTTACGATGCGGCGGCAGCGGAACAGGCTCCTACGGTAGTGCCGGGATTAAACTTTATGATGTTTATTTTCCCGATCATTGTATCCGGCATTATGGCGCTTGTATTTTGCTTCTATAAGATCGATTATAAACGGAGTGAGGAAATACTCGTTGAGATCAAAGAAAAGTACGGAGAGGACGTTATTGCGGATTAAATAACTCTCTGGTCAAAAAACTGATATTTTTGTAAAATTTTTAAAAAAGTGAAACGCCCCTCATATGTTAAAATCAAAAAAGCATGAATTTGGCATGGGTCGTCCGCAAATTTCCTGCGCATGGACGGTTCTCTGCCAAAAACAGGAGGGGCGGGTATGGAAGAATATACGATAACAGCCGTTCGAAACGGCGCGGAAAAAAAGATAGGAGCGAAAAAAGGAGAATCTCTGTTAGAGGCGCTGGTACGTCATGACATTTATTTAAGCGCAGCCTGCGGCGGGACGGGACGTTGTGGGAAATGCGGAGTGCAGATGTGCAAAGGCGCCACTGAGATCAAAGAAGCAGACCGTTTGTTTTTTACCGAAGCACAGTTACAGGAGGGCATGCGGCTGGCATGTGAAGCATACCCTCAGTCCGACTGCCGGATCGTGATTGAAACCGGCGACGAAGCGGATTTTGAGGTTGTAACGGAGTATCAGGAAAATGATGCGGCAGAAGCAAAAAAGGAAAAAACGGATGAGGACTGCTTCTTGATCGGAATTGATATCGGAACAACTACGATTGCAGTCAGCCTCGTGGGGTGCGCAAGCAGGAAGATTTACCATACGGTAACCGTGGTAAATCATCAGCGCGCCTACGGGGCCGATGTCATTTCCAGAATACAGGCGGCAAACGACGGGAAGCTGCCGGAACTGACGCACAGTATCCGCAAAGATCTGTATACAAGCATGGAACGCCTGCTGGAAGAAACAGGCGGCAGTTTTACGCAGATCCAAAAGATTGCGATTGCCGGCAATACGACGATGGGACATCTGCTTATGGGATATTCCTGTGAAACATTGGGCGTGTATCCGTTTGACCCGGTCAATATCGGGACGATAGAAACGGATTTTACCGGACTGTTCGGCGCGGCGGCCAAAGAAGCGGGGGCAAAAGAAGAATATGGTATTCCGGTCGTTTTGCTTCCGGGAATTTCTACTTATGTCGGCGCGGATATTTCCGCGGGAATGTTGTTTAACGGATTTGACGCTTCGAATAAAGTCGATATTCTCGTAGATCTTGGTACGAATGGGGAAATGGCGATCGGGAACAAAGATAAGATTCTGGTGACGTCTACCGCGGCCGGCCCGGCTTTTGAAGGAGGAAATATTTCCTGCGGTATGGGCAGCGTGCAGGGTGCGATCTGCCAGGTGCGGATAGACGGAACAAAAGCGGAATGTAAGACGATCAAGGACGCGCCGCCGCTGGGGCTGTGCGGAACCGGAGTCATTGAAACGGCTTATGAATTGTTAAAAGAAGAATGGCTCGACGAAACCGGAATGTTGGAGGAAGATTATTTTGACGACGGTTTTGTGCTGGCGCAGACGCCGGATGGACAGGATATTGCCTTTACGCAGAAAGACGTGCGGGAAATCCAGCTTGCAAAGTCGGCGGTCCGCGCAGGGTTGGAAACGCTGCTGCTGCGCTACGGAGTCACTTATGACGATATCGGGACTTTGTATCTGGCAGGCGGTTTCGGATACCGGATGGATTTGGATAAAGCGGTAGGGATCGGCCTGCTGCCAGAGGAACTTCTTGACCGGACGACTGCGGTCGGAAACAGTTCTCTGGGCGGTACGGTTACATATCTGACAGACCCGGATGCACAGCGGCGGATGGAAAGGATCGTTCAGGTATCGGAAGAGATTCCGCTGGCGTCTGACAAAGATTTTAACCGGTTCTATACGGACTATATGTTTTTTGAATAAGGTACGGAAAGGAAAGGGGAAATCATGGATTTACGGGAAGCGATAGAAAAGAAGCAAAAAGAACTTAATATTCATCAGTTTGGTTTTATGACGACGGATCAGTTAAGCATCCACCGGGGAGTCAGGGATCTTTGCGAAATGAATTCCTGCGGCAAATACGGAAAGAGCTGGTCCTGCCCGCCGGGCGTCGGTACGTTGGAGGAATGCCGGAAAAAAATCATGAAATACAAAAACGTTTTCGTTTATACCACGAAACATGACCTGGAAGATTCCTATGATTTTGAAGGCATGATGGATGGAAAAGACGCCCATGAGGAAATCAGCCGTGAAGTGGTAAAATATTTTGAAACGCTCGTTCCGGGGGATAATCTGGTTCTTTCCGGCGACGGATGCAGCCGCTGTGAAAAGTGCACTTATCCGGACGCGCCGTGCAGATTTCAGGGCGAAGTATACCCTACGGTGGAAAGCTACGGAGTGGAAGTATACAAAATGGCGGAAACCGTGAATGTAAATTATATTAACGGAGCGAACACGGTCACTTATTTCGGCTGTATCATGTTCTAAAATACGTTTACTTATTGCGGCTGTATCCTGTACAGAAATACAGCCGCTTATTCCGAATGTGAAATGACTGAAATGCGGTCATGTTTCCAGATTGGTATGTGAGCACGCTTACAAATGGTATACCAAATTTTGAAATATGTAAAAAAATAAAAAAAAATATCAAAAAAATGAAATCATAAGGGAAAAAATAGCGATATACTAAGCACATCAAAAATCATAAAGGAGGGTAATTTATTATGAGTACAATTCAGGACATTTCTGCATTCCTGCAGAAAGGAAGATCAAAAAACGTAAAAGCACTGGTTCAGCAGGCATTGGACGAAAACGAAGATCCAAAAGTGATCTTAAATGAAGGCTTGCTGGCAGGAATGATGGTCATTGGTGAGAAGTTTAAAAACAATGAAGTATTCGTTCCGGAAGTTCTTGTTGCAGCACGTGCATTAAATGCCGGATTAACTATTCTGGAGCCGAAACTGGTAGAAATCGGAAACGAGCCTGTAGGAAAAGCTGTCATCGGTACGGTAAAAGGCGATTTGCATGATATCGGCAAGAACCTTGTAGCTATGATGTTAAAGGGTGTCGGCTTTGAAGTAAACGATATCGGCGTAGACGTTGCTCCGGAAACATTTATCGAGCAGGCGGAAAGCATGGGCGCAGATCTGATCTGTATGTCGGCGCTTTTGACGACAACAATGCCGAATATGGAAGCAACGCTGAATTTGTTAAAAGAAAAAGGACTGCGTGACAAATACATAGTTATGGTTGGCGGCGCTCCTGTAAATGAGAAATTTGCAGAGCAGATCGGAGCAGACTATTATACTCCGGACGCAGCTACCTGTGCGGAAGTTGCAAAGAAAGCAGTTTCGGAACGCTAGTCAGCGCAACCGAAATTAAGAAGAGAATCGTTACAATTTATGGTTTCTGACGCTATAAACGGCGGACAGAATAAAAAGGAATCCGGTGTAAATCCGGAGCAGTCACCTCTACTGTAATGTGGACGGGAAAACCGATATGCCACTGGCGAAAGCTGGGAAGGCCGGTTTTTTTGGGAGAAGCAAAGCCAGGAGACTTGCCATAAGTTGAAAAACATATTTCTTGGGTGAAAGGAATATGCTTTATTTGCGATATTGTCCCGGCGTGAGGCCGGTATTTTTTTTGAATACGCTTGTAAAATAACTCTGGTTTTCGAAGCCGACTGCGACGGCGATGTCAAGCAGGGAATAATCGGTGTTGCCAAGCAGGCGTTTCGCTTCTTCCATGCGTACCTGCGTCAGGTATTCTTTGAAAGTAACCCCGCAGGATTGTTTGAACACCCTCGAAAAATAGGACGGGTTCAAACACATATGGGAAGCGACTTCCTGCAGCGTCAGGGGTTCTGAAAAATGAGCGGAAATGTAGTTCATGGAATCGCGCATCAGCTTGCTGTTGTCCGATGCAAGCGGAAACATACATTCCATAAAAGAAGTCAGTATTTCTATCATTGCATAACACAGTTCGTCGGTAGAGCGGTAGTTATCCATATTTTGCATGAACTGGTTATTCAGCATAAAGATCTGGCTGGAAGTGGCGCCGTTTTCAATCGCCGCGCGCGACAGCAGGGAACAGAGTTCTACGGAGCGGTATTTTACGGTTGCCAGGTTATTTCCAGCGGAAAGAAAAACATATCCTAACAATTCGTTTAACAGAGCGCTCGATTCCCGAAGATTTCCCTCTCTTACTTTGCTGAGCAGTTTTTGCTCTTTTTCCAGCGGATATTGTGAAGTTTCCGAAGAGCCCATAGACTTGTACATCTGAATGGACTCGCTGATTTTGGCCTGTTGGTGCAGTTTTTTCTGGTTAATGATAAACTGTTCTTTGGCATCGGAAATCAGGCCGGAGAGCAGGTAGTACAAAAGCCGGCTGATCTGCGTTACTTTTGTCGGCGCGACCTGCGGAATCTCCGCGGTATCGTCGTAAAGTTCCATCAGGTCTTCCGTACTGAAATCAGGATAACGCCTGCCGACGTCGAGGACAAGAGTGGAATCCGGCGTTTCCATCAAAAAAGGGCCGATCAGGATAGAGCCAAAGAGAATTTCCCGGTTGATCAGAGGGAATACTATATGGCTTAAGTTGGAATGGCATGAGAAAATATAGGACGTTCCCAGGCTCATGGCGCGTTTCCCGGCGGTGGCATGGATTTCACTGCAGCTGTCACGGGAAGAAAGGTGCGAAGTAAAGTGCTGGCAGTAAGTGCTTTTTTTTCCGTAATACTGCAGAATCTTTCCGTTTTCGTCCAGTAACTGGACCGGCAGTTCGATACAGCCGTATAGAGTTTCCAACAATTCCGCGAGCGTAGATTTTTCTATATAGGTATAAATGTATGCATCCAAACGAAAATCCCTCCTGTTTTCCGGGCGTGATGGTTTGCTGAAAATATCATTTATTTATTGTACCACAAAAAATTGATAAGGTGGTAAAAAACAGAAAAAATATGTAAAAAAAACAAAATAATAAAAGACAGGTATATAGTATACTCTATTCAGTTTCACAGAGAAAACAGGCAGAACTGCATTCTCGAAATTCATTGCATATGGCGGGAACTTTTCGTTGAAACGGCCCGGAAAGAATTTGGGGAGTGTTTATTAAAAAGAAAGAGAGGAAAATTAGTATGAAACGTAACATGATGGAATGGGTGGATAATACGCTGGCTGCAGAGAAAAAACAAGGATTTCTGGTACTTTCTTTTCCGGCAATTCAGAAAATGGGGATTACGGTAAAAGAACTAATCGCTTCGAGTGATTTACAGGCAAAAGCCATGAAGATCGTAGCGGATGAAACGCCGGAGGCGTCGGCAGCTGTCAGCATGATGGATTTGTCGCTGGAAGCGGAAGCATTCGGTTCTACCGTTCATTTTTCCGACGATGAAGTACCGACCGTCACGGGAAGCATTGTAAATTCCGAAGAGGACGCAGATGCCCTGAAAGTTCCTGAAATCGGCGCGGGCCGTACACAGATTTATATTGACGCAATTGAAAAATCAGTGAAATTAATTGAAGACAGACCGGTATTTGCCGGGGTAATCGGACCGTTTTCACTGGCGGGCAGGCTGATGGACGTATCCGAAGCCATGATCTACTGTTATGACGAACCGGATATGGTACATACGGTTCTGGAAAAAGTAACCGAATTTATTATAAAATATATTAACGCATACAAAGCAGTCGGAGCAAACGGCGTTTTGATTGCAGAACCTCTGGCAGGCCTGTTATCTCCGGCTCTGGAAGAAGAGTTTTCCTGTGATTATATGAAGAAGATCGTGGAAGAAACACAGACGGACGATTTCCTGATCGGCTACCATAACTGCGGAAACTGCACAGTTCAGCAGATCGGCTCCATTACGCAGAACGGATGCAGGGTGCTTCATTTCGGAAACGCGATTGATATGACGGATATCATGCCGAAGATTCCGGAAAACATTGTCGCTATGGGAAATATTGACCCGGCGGGACAGTTTAGAAACGGTACGCCGGAATCCGTAAAAGAAGCGACGAAAGAACTGATGGAAAAATGTGCGTCTTACAAGAATTTTGTGCCGTCTTCCGGATGCGATATTCCGCCGCTTTCCAGTTGGGATAATATTCAGGCATTCTTTGATGCGCTGAACGAATATTACGCATAAATGGTTTATCAGCGGATTCGGTATTTTTTAAAGGCGGCTGAGGAAAGCAGCTTTTCGAAAGCGGCGAAGCAAATGTATATTTCTTCCCAGGCGCTGACAAAACAGATTGGACTGCTGGAAGAAGAAATAGGCGGAAAACTGTTTGAGCGTTCCTCCCGCGGCGTAGCGCTTACGCCGTTGGGGGAGGAGGCGTTCCGGAGATTTCAGAAAATTGATCAGGAACTGGAACGCGCGGTGGAAGAACTGCATTTTTGCGCGACGGAAAACAAAAAGAGAATGAATCTCGGCATTTTTTCCGCGCTTCCGCAGGAAACGCTTGTCACGCCGCTCATTTCTTTCCTGCTCGGAACGTATCCGGACTACCAGATTAATCTGAATATGGTCGAACTGGCCGAGGGCCGTCAGCTTTTGATGCAGGGAAAGCTGGATCTTCTGTTTACCAACACGCATGAAGAGGACGACTGGAACGGAAACCAGTGCCTTTGCATGGAAGAACATGAGGCAAAAGTCATGGTTTCTCTGTATCATCCATGGGCGGCGAAACAGGAGATCACGGCGGAAGATATGCGCCGGGAAACGTTTCTGAAAATGGATATGGATATGGACCATTACCGGATTCCGGCAGCGGACAGTTTTTATGAAAATATTCCGTGCAGAAAAATGCAGCGAATCAATAATTTTAACACCCTTTACGCACTGCTGCAGCAGGGCGAGGCTTTTGCCGTTTTCCCGAGAGCCTTTGCCTATATGGAACAGGCAAAGATAAAATGCTTTGATTTTCCGGGGAAAAAACTGCGGTTTTATACGGCGCTGATATACAATCCGCAGGGAAGCCGGAATGGACTGGGACATGTCGTACGGGAACTGGCGGAAGAATTTGATTTAAAAGAACTGAAAGTATAAATAAGCTGAAACCTGAAGTTGTAACCATGTGCCAAGGAACTGCTTTGTTCCCTGGCATTTTTGTGTTATTCTCTACTTATAACAAACAGTGCATACAGAGCAGATGAAATATCAGGGCGTATGAATCAGATGAAACATCGGTTTATATGCATCAGTTGCAGGAAACAGTTATAAGAAAGAGAGGGTATGGTTATGCAGACAAGGAAAGAGGCGTTACTGGCATTATTAAAAGGGGAAAAAGCGGATTTTATCCCGGAAGTGTATTCCACAATGAAAGACGTGGTATTTCCGGGCGACCGTTATATTGATCTGGAACATTTTGACCCGTACGGGACCGGGCCGGACGCATGGGGCGTGCTCTGGACAAATCAGGGGCCGAATCCGGTCGTAAACGGAAATACGGTAGCGGCCAATTATAAAATGTTTGACGATATGGACGAATGGAAAGACCATGTAAAGTTTCCGCCGCTTGACTTTATGCCGTTAGGGGATATTTTCGGCGGGATGTGCGCAGGCATGCATGTAGATCCGGAAAACGACGTTGTAAGCTGTCTGATTTTGTCCGGTACGTTTGAACGTATGAATCAGTTGATCGGTATGGAAAACGCGCTTTGCGCTTTTTATGAATATCCGGACGAAGTACATGAATTTTTTGACGCTATGTGCGAATATAAACTGAAATGCATTGATTATGCGGTAAAATACCTGCATCCGGACTGCATCCATATGCATGACGACTGGGGAACCAATAACAATATGTTCTTTTCGCCGGAACTCTGGAGGGAATTTATCAAACCGTGCGAAGAAAAATATGCGAAACGTATTCATGAGCACGGATGCCTGTATATTCACCATTCCTGCGGATATATCAAACAGATTATTCCAGACCTGATCGAAATCGGAGTAGATGTGCTGGAACCGCTTATGGTGGAAAACGGCGTGGAAGACGTATTGGAACAGTACGGAAATCAAATTACGATTATGGGAGGCCTCGACAACCGTATCATAGATGCGGTGGACTCTGCGGAAGAAAGTATCCGCGCGGAAGTAAGGAAAAATATGGATGCTTTCTGTGGGAAGTACAGGTACATCCCGTATTATATTCCGGCAATCGAAGACAACTGGAAAATCTATATCGACGAAGTGAATAAATACGGGGCGCAGATTTTTCAAAAACAGTAAAATTTTTAATAAAATAGCAAAGAAAGTTTAACGGTACGGATCTTTTTCCAACTATAATGGAAAAAGGAACAAGAAGAAAGAAAAGGCGGCCATGGGATTCCTGTGGCGGTCTTTTTGTAAAATAATGCAGAAAAGAAATCGGGAGGCAAGGCATGACAGGAATCGGAATCGACACAGGCGGTACATGTACGGATGCAGTGATTTACGATCTGGAGAAAAAGATAATACTGGCAAGCGCAAAATCCGCGACGACGCATGAAAAACTGGAGATTGGCATCGGGAAAGCGTTAGGGAAACTGCCGGATGGGCTGGTACGGCAGGCGTCCTGTATTTCTTTATCGACAACGCTTGCGACGAATGCCTGTGTGGAAAACAAAGGCGGCCGCGTCTGCCTGATTTTTATTGGAGTCAGACCGGAAACGCTGGAAGAAAGTTATGAAAAATACGGATTTGAAGGAATCGGGAATATGAGGTTTCTGGAGGCGGATCCTGCAAACGATACAGCGCCGGACTGGGAGCGGTTCGAAAAGATGCTGCCGCAGATTTTTGAGGAATATGACAGTATCGCGGTTTCGCAGGTGCTTCCAAGGGAAAATAACGGCGCGTACGAAACAGAGGCCAGAAAGCGCATCCTTGCGAAAAAGAAAATCACGGTCGTCTGCGCGTACGAAATATTCAAAGACCTGAATGTGATCAAACGAGGGGCGGGCGCGTTGTTAAACGCCCGTCTGATACCGGTAATCGAAAACTTTTTTGAAGCGGTGCGCCATGTGCTGGATGAAAAACAGATCGACCTGCCGTTTTTGATTATGCGCAGCGACGGAAGTCTGGTATCGGAGCAGTATTCCCGGCAGTATCCGGTGGAAACGCTTTTGTGCGGCCCGACGGCCAGCGTCAAAGGCGCGATGGAATTGATGAATGAGCGGGAAGCCGTTGTTGTGGATATGGGAGGAACGACGAGCGATATTGCGTTAATTAAAAACGGGGCGCCAAAGACGGACAGCGAAGGGGTCAGTGTGGGAAAGTGGCAGACGTTTGTCAAAGGGATAGATATCGATACGTTTGCGCTGGGCGGCGACAGCCATGTCGGGTACCGTGAGGGCGGATTGTTTTTGCAGGACCGACGAGTGCTTCCGGTATCGTCCCTGGCGGATGCATATCCACAGGTTTTAGAAGAAATGGAACTGCGTGCGAAACAATACTGCGGAAGCGCCAGGCCGCTGTACGAGCATTTGATTTTGATGAAACCGCCTTGTGGAAAAGAAAAACATTATACCGAAACGGAACTTGAAATCTGCCGGATACTGGAGGACGAGCCTTTGGGAATCTGCCGGCTGGCGGAAAAAATGGACATTGACGTGTATCTGCTGGATACAAAACGACTGGAAAAAGAGGGCATTTTGCTCCGCAGCGGTTTTACGCCGACGGACGCCATGGTATTAAAGGGCGACCGGACAGAGATGGAGCATCAGGAAGAAGCGATGCGGGCCGCGGAGTATGCGGCGGGATTTATTGCAAAATCCGCGCGAATAAAAACAGAGGAAGTTGCGGAAAAAGTATACGATCTTGTCAGGGAAAAACTATTTTGCAGTCTGGTGCGGATTTTATGGGAAGATGCGCATGACGGCAAAACCGCGCCGGCAGGGCTGTACGAATTTGCAAAAGAAGCGTTTATACAGGAAAAAGCGCTGCAGACATCCGTTTCGAAAAAACAAAGCGGCAGCGCGGCCTGTTTTTATAAAAATACGTTTTCCACGGACGCGGTTTTTCTGGGTGTGGGCGCGCCGATCCACGTATTTCTGGAAGATGTGGCAAAAATGTTCCATACGGGATGCACCGTGTCGTCCCATTCCGGCATCTGCAACGCGCTGGGCGCATTGCTGGGAGATGCCTGCGTGTATGAAACGGTGCATATCCGGGCAGATTATGTTATCAGCCACTGGGATACGGAACGCGAAACTTTTATCGTGTACGGAGAAGAGAAAAAATCATTTGAAAAAATAGAAGAAGCGATTGATTATGCCGGAGAGAGGGCGAAAGCACGCGCAAAAAAGAAAGTGCTTGAGTGCGGTGCGCAGGAAATTTACTATCTTGATTATGAGGTGAAGAAGAAAGAGGGCGCGACCAATCTGGGAAGCGTACTGCTTGGTGCGGAGGTAACTGCCTGTGCGCGGGGAAAATATTTCCGGGAATAAGAAATATTATCAGAAGTTGGCAGCATACCAGGAGCTGATTTCACAGGCACGCTGTCAGACTCATACAAAATATAACAATTACCTGCTTCATCAAATGGATTTTCTAACCGCTCTGACAGGATTACTTTTGCGTACGCAACCGCCCTCGATGCGCCGTCCGGGCGCATCGAGGACGGTTGTGTCAGAAGTCGTAAAATATCCCGGCGGGATTAGAACCTCCATTTGACGAAACAGGCAGGACAGCATGTTTTGTGTTGGCTGCCGTTCATAACCAGGAAGTAAATATTCTTGTAATATTTCCCCGCTTTTCGACAGTTTTTCTTGACGTACCCCGCTTTCGGCATGTAAAATGATACAAAAAGGAATCTGCGAAAGCCATGAAAAACAAAAAGAATATTATTTTAATTGGTATGCCGGGCGTAGGAAAAAGTACGGTTGGCGTTATTTTGGCGAAAGTGACAGGCCGCCGTTTTATAGATGCGGATCTGTTGATCCAGGAACGGGAAGGCAAGCGGTTAAAAGACATTATCCGCGAAAAAGGAACCGACGGGTTCATAGAAGTGGAAAATCAGGTAAACGCTTCCATCGAAGCCAAAAGGGCGGTTATTGCCACGGGAGGCAGCGTGATTTACGGAAAAGAAGCCATGCGGCATTTGAAAGAGATCGGGACGGTCGTTTATTTAAAAGTTTCTTTTGGAATAATAAACAGAAGATTGCGCAATATAAAAGGGCGTGGCGTCGTACTAAAAAAAGGGCAGAACCTGTACGAATTATACGAGGAACGGTGCAGGCTTTATGAAAAATACGCCGATGTGGTTGTGTCAACGGACCGGCTGAATGTGGAACAGACGATTGAAAAAGTCCGCCGCGCGCTGCGGAATGCAGGAGAAACTTCCAGCAGAAGCGGGAATTTTGGAAAAAGACGAGGATAATAAACAGACTATGAAAAAGATACCAATTGGGAAAAAAGGAAATATTTTGCCAGGAAAGGCACACAATAAAAAACAGGCAGCAGTATTAGGCATATTTACCGTGGCCCTGGCGGCAGGATCGTTGTCATGCATAAAAGGAATCGGACAGGCTTATTACAACGTCAGTTTTAACGGCACGGCAGTCGGCGCCGTAAAAAAAGGCACGGATATTGACCAGGCGCTTCTTGACGGCAGACGCATGGCGGCTGCGGAAACGGAAGATGTCATATACGCGGCAATGGATTGTACACTGGAAGAAACAAGGAAACCTTTTGTTTCTTTTTTAAATGAAAAAGAGCTTTCGGAAGCGTTGGCAGGGCAGATCGCGGCGGCATCTTCAGAATATAAAAGCGCGTACGTGATCAGGATGGGCGCGCATATGGTTGTAGTTAAGGATATTGAGGCGGTCGGCCAGGTATTGGACAAAGTGCGCGCAGGTTTTGATAAAGACGGCAGTTTTCAGGTGGAGTTTACCGGCAATGCGGCGGCCGGGAACGAATCTTTTTCCGCGGAACTTATTTCCCGGGCCGATGTGGAAAAGACAGCGGACCTGCATGATATTTCTACCGTTGGCTGTACTGCCGGAGCGTCGCAGTTTTTAAATCAGGTGGATTTGACGCCGGAACAGGATGAGGGGTATACGACCGGACTGATCGACATGGAATATGTGCAGCAAATAGAGATTACCCCGTGCGCTGCGAGTGCGGACGAGATTTTATCTGCAGAGGATGCGATCGAAGAAGTAACCAAAGAGCAGGAAGCGAATAAAATATATACTGTAAAGGATGGAGATTGCCTGTCTGTCATTGCACAAAACTGTAAAACGAGCGTGGATTCCATTATGAAACTGAACGGTTTGGAGGATGAATCCGCTTTTATCGTACCGGGAGATGAACTGATTGTCGCAGTACCGGAAGCCTGGCTGTCAGTACGGACAAAAGAGGGCATTGTATATGAGGAAGCGTACGAGGCAGAACCGGAAATCATAGAAAACGACAGTTGGTATACGACACAGGAAGTCGTACGCCAGGAAGCGGCGACCGGGTACCGGGAAGCAAATGCGATCGTTACTTATGAGAACGGAACGGAAACAGACAGGGAGATTATTCAGGAAAGTATCATTACCGCGGCGGTTCCGGCGATTATCGAAAAAGGAACAAAGATTCCGCCGACTTACCGCAAGCCGATCGACGGCGGTGTGTTTACTTCCGGGTTCAAAGTACGATGGGGCAGAATGCACAAAGGAGTAGACTGGTCAACGCCGATCGGAACGCCGGTATATGCTTCCAGCGGCGGAACAGTGGCGGTTGCCGGGTCGTTAAACGGATACGGGAACTGTGTTTATATCAATCATCCGGACGGCCGTCAGACACGGTACGGGCATTTGAGCGAAATCCTCGTAAGCCCAGGGCAAAGCGTAAGCCAGGGCACTTTGATTGCAAAGAGCGGAAATACGGGACGTTCTACCGGACCGCATGTGCATTTTGAAATTTTGATCAATGGAACGCAGGTCAATCCGTTTGATTATATGAATTAGTTACAAAAAACAGTCGAAATCAGGCATGCTTTTTCTGCGTTTACAAAAAAGGATATTGTGATATAATGGAGTTTATGGTATCGTAGTACAGTTGTTAAAAAGCAAATGTATGTAAAAGTAATTGGCATGTAAAAAGTAATTGGCATGTAAAAGCAATTGGTATGTAAATGCAAGTAAGCAGTATGGATGATTAAAAAATTGAGGTAGAGCATAGAGGTGCAGCATGGAACAGTATGTAGTAAAAGGCGGGATTCCATTAGTTGGTGAAGTAGAGATAGGCGGAGCAAAAAATGCAGCGCTGGCAATTTTGGCGGCCGCGGTGATGACGGATGAAACGGTTGTGATTGAAAATCTGCCTGATGTAAGGGATATCAACGTATTGTTGAATGCCTTAAGCGGAATCGGCGCGGTAGTAGAGCGTATTGATGCGCATTGCGTTAAAATCAATGGTTCGACGATTAATAATTTGCGGGTGGATTATGAATATATTAAAAAGATCCGCGCGTCTTATTACCTGTTGGGCGCGCTGCTTGGAAAATATAAAAGAGCAGAGGTTGCGCTTCCTGGCGGCTGCGATATAGGGAGCCGTCCGATTGATCTCCATTTAAAAGGGTTCCGGGCCCTCGGGTCGAATGTGGATATTTTGCACGGACTGATTGCTGCCCATGCCGATACCCTCAGGGGAAATCATATTTATATGGATAAAGTATCCGTTGGCGCGACCATCAATATTATGATGGCGGCAGCATTGGCGGAAGGAAAGACGATTATCGAAAATGCGGCGAAAGAACCGCATGTGGTAGACGTCGCCAATTTTTTGAACAGTATGGGGGCAAATGTGCGCGGCGCCGGAACGGACGTAATCCGTGTGGAGGGCGTGGAAAAACTGCACAAAACCACCTATTCGATCATTCCGGACCAGATAGAAGCAGGGACTTTTATGTTTGCCGCGGCAGCGACCAAAGGCGACGTGACGGTGAAAAACGTGATACCGAAGCATTTGGAGGCGACAACGGCAAAATTGCTGGAGATCGGCTGTGAAGTGGAAGAGTTTGACGATGCAGTCAGGGTTGTGGCGTCGAAACCGCTGCACCATACGTCGGTAACGACTTTGCCTTATCCGGGATTTCCTACGGATATGCAGCCTCAAATGGCGGTTGTACTGGCAATTTCGGAAGGCACAAGTACGGTGACGGAAAGTATTTTTGAAAACAGGTTCCGGTATGTGGACGAATTAAGCCGTATGGGCGCCAGCATTAAAGTAGAGAGCAATATCGCGATTATAACCGGTGTGCAGGGGTATACGGGCGCGCGAGTTTCCGCTCCGGACTTACGTGCGGGCGCGGCGTTGGTCATTGCGGCGCTGGCAGCGGAAGGAATTACGATTGTAGACGATATTTACTATATTGAAAGAGGTTATGAAGGATTTGAACAAAAGTTGGAGAGCCTCGGCGCGCAAATCGAGAAAGTATTGTCGGAAAAGGAAATCCAGAAATTTACTTTTAAAGTATCTTAAAATAGGTCTTGACATTTGATTGAAACAGGTGTAGCATAGCTACAGAATTTAATGAAAAAAATACGCATATTTCTCTTATTCAGAGTGACGGAGATACATAGGATCTGTGAAGTCACGGCAACCCCTGAAAACGGAAGGTGCCAGCCTGAGCGAGTAATCGGGCAATAAGAGGATTTGAATGATAACGACATTATCCGAATCCGCTGTTGTTGCGGATTCTTTTCATTAACAAAGTTTATTTCTAAGAAACATTTACAGTATGGAGGAAAAGAAAAATGGAGAAAATGTTATTTACGTCGGAGTCAGTGACAGAAGGGCATCCGGACAAAGTCTGCGACGCAGTGTCTGACGCGATATTAGACGCATGTATGGCAGAAGATCCGATGAGCCGCGTAGCCTGTGAAGCGGCAAGCTGTACCGGTTTTGTACTGGTAACGGGCGAGATCACTACGAAAGCAAAACTGGATATTCCGGAAATCGTACGTAAGACCGTAAATGAGATCGGTTATAACGACGCGAAAACAGGGTTTGACGGTAATACCTGCGCCGTGATGGTTGCATTAGACCAGCAGTCGCCGGATATTGCAATGGGCGTTGACAAAGCGTTGGAAGCAAGAGAAAATAAAATGACGGATGAACAGATCGAAGCGATCGGCGCAGGCGACCAGGGCATGATGTTTGGATATGCCACAAATGAAACGGAAGAATATATGCCGTATCCGATTTCACTGGCGCACAAACTGGCACTGCAGTTAACGAACATCCGTAAAGAAGGTACTTTAAGTTACTTAAGGCCTGACGGAAAAACACAGGTATCCGTAGAATATGACGAAAACGGTACGCCGAAAAGACTGGAAGCGGTCGTATTGTCTACTCAGCATGACGACGACGTGACGCAGGAACAGATTCATGCGGACATCAAAAAATATGTGTTTGATCCGGTTCTTCCGGCAGAAATGATCGACGCCGATACAAAATTCTTTATCAATCCGACCGGACGTTTCGTGATTGGCGGACCGCACGGCGATGCAGGACTGACAGGGCGAAAGATCATAGTGGATACATACGGCGGATATGCACGTCATGGCGGCGGGGCATTTTCCGGAAAAGACTGTACAAAGGTAGACCGTTCCGGCGCTTATGCCGCACGTTATGTTGCGAAAAACCTCGTAGCGGCAGGTCTTGCGGACAAATGTGAGATTCAGTTATCTTATGCGATCGGCGTGGCTCAGCCGACATCTGTAATGGTAGATACTTTCGGTACGGGAAAAGTAGCGGATGATAAGCTGGTAGAGATTGTCCGCGAGAACTTTGACCTCCGTCCGGCAGGCATCATCAAAATGCTTGATCTGAGAAGGCCGATTTATCGTCCGACAGCGGCTTACGGCCATTTCGGGCGGAATGATTTGAATCTTCCGTGGGAAGCGTTGGACAAAACGGATGTGTTAAAGAAATATTTATAAGATTTTTTATAAAGTTTTTAGAAAATTTTCTTCCCCTTTGTTGGGAATCTGACAAAAAGATGCTATAATAATGGCATGGAGCGGCGCTCCATGCCATTTTATGTACGCAGCCTCGTGCGCAGAAAAGAGAAAACATACGGAGCAGGTGGTGTTTATGAAATTAAAGTCACGCCTTTTAATGGCGTTCTGCATTATAATTTTTGTACCGTTGGTTTTGGCGGGCGCACTTTTTTTCGGAATGAACCGGCTGCAGATGAAAGAATTTGCAAAGACATACGGACTGGAAGGCAGCACCTATTATTTTCTTACAAGTTCGCTTCAGATGTTGAGCCAGATGACGGAAAGCAATATTAAGGAAATCAAAAATGTGATTTTAAACAATCCTGAACTGCTGGAACAGGAAAGCTATTTGACGGAAATGAACGAAGACCTGGCCGATAAGTATTCGTTTCTTCTCGTTCGTAAAGACGGCGCACTGGCGTATGTCGGCTGTGAAACGAAGGAGTTGATTCCGGAGAAAATGCCGGATTTTGTACTGGGAAGCAAAGATTCTTTTTCCATGATGTATGTAGACAGCAAAACGGAAGCGTTGGTCCGGAAAGTGGATTATGAATCTCCGGCAGGTGCGCACATGAGCGTTTTTGTAGTTACGCGCGGCACGGAGCTGATTCCGGAAGTTAAGACGTTAGTATGGGATTTCACGTTTTCTGTTATGCTGATTTTGCTGCTGACCGCTTTGCTTTTGGTGTTATGGATTTATCAGGGAATTATTACGCCGATCCGGAAACTGCAGGCGGCGGCCCAAAATATCAAAGAGGGAAATCTGGATTTTAAAATAGAAGTGGAACGTGCGGACGAAATCGGAGAATTAACGCGGAATTTTGAAGAAATGCGGCAGCGTCTGAAAGATAACGCTGAGGAAAAGATCAACAGTGAAAAAGAAAACCGGATTCTGATCAGTAATATTTCCCATGACCTGAAAACGCCGATTACGGCCATTAAAGGATATGTAGAGGGAATTATCGACGGAGTCGCCGATACTCCGGAAAAGATAGATAAATATATCCGTACGATATATAATAAAGCAAATGAACTTAATCTGCTGATTAATGAACTGACCTTATATTCCAATATCGATACAAACCGGATTCCGTATAATTTTAACAAGATTAATGTTACAGACTATTTTAACGACTGCGTGGAAGAACTGGGGATGGATCTGGAATCCAAAAATATTGCGCTGTCTTATTTCAACTTTGTAGAGGGAAACGTATTGATTATTGCGGATCCGGAACAGTTAAAACGCGTGATTAATAATATTGTAGGCAATTCGATAAAATATATGGATAAGGAAAAATCCAGGTGTTTTGTAAATATCCGGGTGAAAGACGTCGGTGATTTTATCCAGGTGGAGATAGAAGATAACGGAAAAGGAATCGCTGCGGGGGATCTTCCGTATGTGTTTGACCGTTTTTACCGGGCGGACTCCTCCAGAAATTCTTCAACCGGAGGCAGCGGTATTGGATTGTCGATCGTAAAGAAAATTATAGAAGATCATGGTGGCAAGATCTGGGCGACGAGCAAGGAGGCCACAGGGACGATCATGTATTTTGTAATCAGAAAATATCAGGAGGTAACAAATGAGTAAAATTTTAATTGTAGAAGATGAAGAAGCAATTGCAGATCTGGAAAAAGATTACCTGGAATTGTCAGGGTTTTCCGTGGAAATAGAAAATTCCGGCGAAAAGGGGCTGGAACGGGCGTTAAACGAAAACTTTGATATGTTCATTTTGGACTTAATGCTTCCGGGGATCGACGGGTTTGAACTGTGCAGGAAAATACGTGAGGTAAAAAATACGCCGATTCTGATGATATCCGCCAAAAAAGACGATATCGACAAGATCAGAGGACTGGGGTTGGGGGCGGACGATTATATTACGAAGCCGTTTTCCCCGAGCGAAATGGTTGCTCGCGTCAAAGCGCATCTGGCAAGGTATGACCGACTGATCGGCAGCAATATGCAGGAAAATGACATTATCGAAATCCGCGGCATCAAAATTGACAAAACGGCGCGTCGCGTTTGGGTCAACGAAGAGGAAAAACAGTTTACCACGAAAGAGTTTGACCTGCTGACCTTTCTGGCGCAGAACCCGAATCATGTTTTCACAAAAGAAGAACTGTTCAGCGAGATCTGGGATATGGAGTCGATTGGCGATATCGCGACCGTTACCGTGCATATCAAAAAGATCCGTGAAAAGATTGAGTTAAATACGGCAAAACCGCAGTATATCGAAACGATCTGGGGAGTCGGTTACCGGTTTAAACTGTAAAGAAATCAGGAGAAGCATGCAATGTATCTTCTGACAGCAGGTTTGTTATAAACGACAGGACTCAGGAAACACCAACAACGCCGGGAAATCTGATGACGCCAACGCCGCCGCCCGTACCTATAACACTGGTAATACCGGCGCATTTGTACCGGCGCCTGTAAATACGCCGGTAACGTTGACGGCAGCCGTACCGACAGTGGCAGCGATTCTTTTGTTTGCGCTGACAGCGAATTTCAGGGTAGCAATGGTGCTGAAAGATAAATGGACTATGTTCATGCTGTTGTTTACAGTTGTGAATGTTGTTTTGGCAGTATTCGTGGTCAAGAAGACTCAGACAAAGGAGGAAAGAGTAAAGTAAGGAAAATCCGAAGTCAGTATAAATAGGCAAAAGCGTAACAGGAAATACAGAAAAAGTACAGGTGACGGGAGTTACATAAACGGAGCTGTTGCACAAGCAGATGATTAATCTGCCAGAGCAACAGCTCCGTTTTTATGTTCGAAGACATTTATGTTCGAAGACAGAAGAGAGGGTGTCGCAATTGAATTTTTGATTTATTGCTTATCAAACTGGAAAGCAGAAACCATTCCGTTTACACTGGAAGCCTGAGCCGACAGCTCCTGGCTTGTAGCGGAAGTTTCCTCTGCTGTGGCGGAATTGCTTTGTACAACCTGAGAAATCTGGTTAATACCCTGTTCGATTTGTTCCATTGCCGCTGCCTGGGTTTTGGAGTTTTCCATCACTTTCTGGGATTCTTCGGCCAGAATTTCCATCCCGTCTACTACTTTCATCAGCGATTCATAAGTTTTGTCTGTAATCTGGTTGCCAAGTTCGATTTCCCTAAGCGAGGTTGCAATAAGTTCTCTGGTATGGATTGCAGACTGGGCGCTGTCGTCTGCCAACTTTCGAATCTGATCCGCTACAACTGCAAAGCCTTTTCCAGCTTCCCCTGCTCTGGCTGCTTCAATAGAAGCGTTTAAGGAGAGCAGGTTGGTCTGTGCGGCAATATCCTCAATCTCTCCGATAATATTGCTGATTTGCTGGGAGGTTTCATTGATCCGGTTCATAGCAGACGTCAGGTTTTTCATAGCGTCGCCGCTGGTTACTGCCTGGCCGGAATATTCTTTTACTTTCTGATAAGTGTTTCCCAACGCTCCCGCATTTTCCTCCACGGTACTGGTTATTGTAGTAATGGTTGCCTGCAGTTCTTGAATAGCTCCCGCCTGATCCATGGCTCCTTCGGCCAGGGCAGTTGCGCTTCCGGCCAGCTGACCAGAGCCGAGATTTACCTGCTCCACTGCCCCCTGGACATTTTTAAGCGTGTCGCTTAATCTATAGTTCAGTTTCTGCATAGATTCCAGCAGTCCGTGAAAATCACCGACGTACGCGGATTCATTTGTAGCTGAAATAACAAAATTGCCGTTTGCCATGCTGCTTAGCATTTGGTCGGCATCCTGAATCACATTTTCCAGATTCTTTACAAGCATATCTGTTGCATCAGCCAGTACGCGGGTTTCATCCTGGGTCTGAATTTCAGGAACCGGCGTATGTAAATCTCCTTTCGCCAATAACTTTAAGCGTTCTGAGCACAGGCTAATAGGATTTCCAATAGTTATGCCAATCGCTTTTGCAGTACGGATTCCCACGGTTAGAGCAATGATGCCAACCACTACGGAGATGAGGATTGCAATCACGGTACTTCCTATAAAATCCATGATTGGGGTATCCAGCGCGACACTCCAGCCGTCCGTATTCGGGATAGGCGCAAAAGCCAGAAGATCAATTTCCCCCTCATAAAAGTAGGAACCGCTGCCTGTTTCTCCCTGAATCATCCGCTCTTCCATTCTGGCAATGGACTTCAGGGAAGAATCCGTTTTCGCCAATTCAATTGTATTTTCCTGATCCAGAGCGATTTGCTCATCCGTATGTGCAATTGTGATGCCTGTAGAACTGAGCATATAACATTCGGAATGTTTGCTGACCGTAATATTGTCTGCAATATTGTTTAAAAAATCCTGCTGTGGTACCAGAAATACCACGCCTACAATCTCCGTGTCCGGGATTCCGTCTTTCCATACCGGCGCGGATACAATAACGCTTAACATGCCGTCTGTTTTGGCAAAAACAGGATCCGAAATCACGGTTTCCCCTTGCATGGCTCTCTTAAAGTAGTGTCTTTCGCTGTAGTCAGTTCCGTCAATTTCACTGATGCCGTTCTGATTTATCATTTTTCCCCGTACCATGCCGTAAGTGGTTACTTTCTGGTTGATAATCTCCTGCTTTTGCTCCGGCGTATAATCCGGATCTGAAAGTTTTGATACGCATCCCAGTTCTGTTACGATGCCTGCAGTTACCTGCAGTTCCTGTGATATCCGGTCCGCTGTAACGCTGGCCAGAGTGGACATATCCTTTTTCAGAGAACTAATGGTACTGTAGAGATTCAGCACAATCAGAACAAACACTATAATAAGGATGGATATCCCCATCAGTCTGCTGATGTCGCTTTGCAGCCTTCCGCGGATACTGGTGCGTTTTTCGTTCTTTGTGGTGTGTTTTCTTCTCATACTCGTATTATTCCTCCCATGTATCATTTTTTCACAGCGCGTCATTCTCGTCATACTGATTTACTTGAAGTACAGTATGGCTCCAGGCTGCGGATAAACTTTCATACGTCTACTTTAAAATAATGTAATAAGAAAATCAAGATAATTTTTACAATTGACGGCTATTTTTCAGGTATATGAGAAGTGGTATTTTTATTGTATTTTATGATTGGTTGTTAGACCAAAAGGTGATTATGCGGGAACTATGACGAAGACGTTCCGGATCGTTCCGAAAGGAACCAGGATTTCAGGAAAGGTCACGCCGAAATCCAAAAGCTTTACCGTCAGGTGGAAGAAGCAGACAAAACAGACGACAGGATATCAGGTTCAATATTCGACAAGCAGGAAATTTACAAAGAAAACGATGGTAACAAAAACGGTTCGGAAAAACACAGCGGCGAAGCTGACCGTTAGAAAGTTAAAAGCGAAGAAAAAGTATTATGTCAGGGTCAGGACGTATAAGGAAATAAGAGGAGAAAAGTATTGTTCGGGCTGGTCAAAAAGTTTCGGCGTAACGACGAGGAAATAAAAGGGTAGGACTGTCTGACAGAAGAAAAAATCTGATTATGAATTTCACGGAACATACCGGTTATGGAAAATAAATAGCCGGTATGTTCTTTGTATATACGTCTGGTGGCGCACGTTTTTAATCGGCGTATGTTAGAATTTTTCTGAGAGAGGCATAGGTATAGTATTACCATGGATATTGCTATATTGCTTCATAGTTCTGCTTTTTTGAATAATTGCGGTTCATTTTCAATTAAGTCCTCTGTAAGATATTTGTAATCCAGATTTTCAATGCCGTATTTTCCGGTTTCAATTAACCTGGCCAATTCACTTTTATAGTAAATATCCATTGCCTGACGCAATTCGATACTTTTTATTTGTGCCAGGTGTTGAATGATAGATTCTTCCAGATTTTGCTTATATAAAAAGTCTAAGTCGTTTTTGTTCATTGCTTTTTTACTCCACATAATAAAATTTTTTAAAAGTTAATATTTCGTTCATAGCTGTTTGGTTTACAATACAAATCTGGTTATTCATATTATAAAAGCGTAGTTCCTGTAAAGTCCTTTCCTTATCCCAGATTCTTCTGGTATACATGTCTATTGTTTTGAATACATCGTCATCTGCAACATTGCCAATAATAATGTCATATTTTTGATAAACAGTTTCTCCTTTTCGGCATGCGCATACAAAATCTAACCATTCAGGAGTTTCCTTTTCAAAGGATAATATTTTATAATTTGATAAGTTGTCTGACATTTCATATACGTTTACAATTGCAGGAGTCTTTTGACGGAAACTTTTCCGCAATGCCCATTTTTCTGCCTGTTTCTGAAATGTGGTCAGGTAAAATCCTCTTCCAAAATCCAGATATCTTTTCGAAAATTTTATATCAGGGTATTGTATTTCCATAGTAGTTCCGTGATAAACAATCATAATTGTATTCCTTTTTCTATCGCAAATTCTGTAATATCTTCTATCAGATAGTCTTTCCCTAATGTATGAAGAGAATCATAGCATTTGATAATATAATCGTCCAATATCTGTGAATCATCTAAAATTTTATACACTTCAGCCGGTTTTTTTCTCCACTTCTCAGCTAAATTATGAATGAGGAACACGCTGAATGTTAATTCCTTTTTTGTACACATTGTTTCTGCTCCTGAAATTATAATAGTTTATGGTACGATTATACCTGCAAATTATTTTTAAAACAACCCTGATATAAAATTCAGAAGATGAAATTTTTGAAGCAAATGCTCTGAAATAAGCGTTTTTATTGTTCAGATGGGAGCGGCATGAAGAAACGAATGAGAAAATGTTCGGACTGGTCAAAAAGTAGCGGTAGACTGCATAGTACCACTTCCTCCGTTTTTCTTTATTATATGCTGCTCCTGCAGATTTTACAAGAACGTCCGGGAAGCCGGAACATTCAAAACAGACGGTTCCTGCAGGATAATAATCAAAGTCAGATATTCATGTAAACATGGCTGTTTTTCTTATTGCCCGAAGAAATTAATTTGTAACAGTTCAGCCCACGCCCCTCAGACAAGCCACAGACCGCCTGCCAGGGCAGGCTATCGCTGCTGTAAGCAGCTTCTGTCTGAGGCTTAAGGGGCGTTCCACTCATCGCCGTCATTATGTGCTCATTCATGCAAGCACAAGGTGAATTGCCGCAATGCGGCAAGAGAGGGTGGCCTGGGCCATGATTCGCCCATAATTTTGGCGATGGCTGAACTGTTACATAAATTTATCCAAAATGAGAATGTTTTCTTGACAGTAAAAGTGGGGGGGGGACTTATAATTAATGATAAGAATTACAAATTAACAACAGGAAATTTTGCAGAAACGAAAAGGGGAGCGGTATGAAGAAACGAATGAGAAAAACGGGAAAAATGTGGGGCGCATTGATTTTGGCAGCGGCTATGTTGTTTACCATGGCCGGGGTTCCGGTACAGGCGGAAACGGCAGGACGAGCAGAAGTTCCGGCAAATCCGGTACACCACTGCACAAAAGAGAATGACGGCACGGACTACACAGACTGGAGTTACGTCTATTTCGGCAGCTACCCGCAGACGGAAGTCACCGGGGAAGCGCTTACTGCAGCGATTACGGGGGCGTCCTATGATGCAAACGGGGACGCTTGGGTAGGAGGCGTCAAATACCGGAGGATCAGCAAGGGCGATACAAATAATACAAGTCATTTTGGCGACAGCGACTACCGCTATTTCAAATGGGAACGGATTAAATGGCGGGTATTGCAAAATGACGGCAGTACGCTGTTTGTTGTGGCGGACAAAGGACTGGACTGTAAAGATTATAATGAAACTCGTACTTCCATCACATGGGAAAACTGTACCTTGCGGAACTGGTTAAACAGCGATTTCTATGGCACGGCGTTCAGCAGCGCAGAGCAGGGAGCCATCGTACCGCAAAACGTGGTGAATGAGGATAATCCCCAACTTGGTACGGCGGGCGGGAATGATACCACAGACAACATCTTCCTGCTGTCCATAGGGGAAACGCTAAACCCGGACTATGGATTTTGTGGATCTTACAGTACGTATTCCGTCAGCCGCCGGGTACAGGCCAGCGATTATGCCTATGCGATGGGAGCGGGGATAATTAGTTCCGGTGACTATGCGGGGAACTGCCGGTGGTGGCTTCGGTCGCCGGGCTGCAATACGAGTGCTGCCGCGGGTGTCGACAGGCGCGGCGACGTCTACCGTGGTGGTGGTGATGTCAGCACCTGGCTTTACGCGTGTGTGCCGGCTTTGCATATTAATCTGTCCTCTGATCTTTGGTCCTTGGCGGATGACGAGGAATCTGTGATGTTTACAATCGGACGGGATAATAATCTATTTGGTAATTCGCCGGATAGCTTTTTTTCTGATACTTCATACAATGATTACCGGATAGATTCTTTAAAATACAGAAATGTATTATATAGAAATCAGGATGATAATTATTGTAACTTATTATTGCAGAAACAGTATGAAAGATGGAATGGATCCTGTTATGGTATCAGTGCATCTATCGTCTATGCATATTATGGTGCTTTCGACATAAAAAAATATATTGATGAGTATGGACAAGATTATCCATACTATGCTTCTGTTACGTTTCCGGCGTTTAATTCAAATGTAAAAGATTTAATACAGGTATTTCAGTTATCACAGTTTAGATCAGATGTAACTTATACGGATACTACAAACAATTCTTTGGCATACAAAACATTTGGTATCGGAAGTGATGTAAAAACATTGCTCAGGGGAATTGTTAATGAAGCAGAAAAATCGAATTATATGAAACCATTTTTACTTGGCGTATTATATAAGGGAGGTGGACATGCATTAGTTGTATGCGGGTCTGAGGGAGTGAAAAACGGTTATTATAAAATTGCCATTTGTGATCCAAATGGTTGTCCGATTTTGAATGAAGCCACGAATGAGGTGTCAAACTATCATACAGAATATAGTTATCTGATGATAAAAACCGATTATTCAGAGTTCCATATGGAAAACAACAATGGTCTTACACTATATGCAAAAAAAATTGATTCAGATAATTTTAAGGAATTGAAATATGTTACATATGAGGATGCTTATTCAAGGGCATCTTCAAAAAATACAAATAGCTGCGAAGTAGTTGTTAATGTAGATAGTTCATTTTATGCAACAACGGATGCAGGAACATATCTTTCGTATGATGGGGAGAATTTTACCGGGACTGCTGAAGTTGAGAGCGCGACATCAGCAGTAAAATCAGATGGGGAAAGTGGAACCAGTTGGATTATAAAGTTGCCTGATGTAAATAAGGTCGAATTTTCTGATATATCCGATAATATAGAAGTAGATTGTTTGTTTGATACTGATGAATATATGAGTGTTTCCGGGCAGGATATTGATTCGATATCGTTTGAAGATGATAAAGGAATATCCGTTAATGGATCAAATGCTGCATATACAACGTATATTGCGGCTAAGGATAACGATAATACCTTAGTACAGGTGACGGGTGAAACTACAGGTGAAGTAAATTATGGATATAATGGTGCAAAGATCAAAATTGAAGGCGTAAATGATGGGTCGGAAATTATTATTAACAAAATAACTGATACCGGTGCAGAGGAACTGGATAAAACAAGCGATCTTGTGGTCAGTATTGAAAATGATAAAACGAACAGTAGTGGAAACAGCGCCAGCGAAGGAAACGGAACTGGTACAGGAAAGAAACCTGGTAGTGGAAGTAGTTCTGGCAACGGAAACGGTACTGGCAGTGGAAGTAATACAAATACCGGAAACCAACCAAATAGTGGAACATCAGCGCCTAAAAAAGGAACGGTATTGAAATCTGGGAAGAACAGTTACAAAGTGGTGAAGAAAGGTTCCGCAGTAGCATTTACAAAAACAACGAGTAAAGCGGCAGCTGTTACGGCTCCGGCAACTGTTAAGATTGGCGGGATTCGTTACAAAGTAATATCTATAGCGGATAATGCATTTAAAAATAATAAAAAAATCGCAAAAGTAACTATTGGAAAAAATGTAGCTTCGATTGGAAAAAATGCGTTTAGCGGATGTAAAAAGTTAAAAGCTGTTACAATTGGAAAGAATGTAACAATCCTTGGAACGGGAGCATTTAAAAACTGTACAGCACTGACAAAGATAACAATTCCGAATAAGGTTGCGTCAATTGGAACATCTGCATTCAGTGGATGTAAAAAAATGACATCTGTAGCAGTCGGGACCGGTTTGAAAAAAATTGGAAAGGAAGCGTTTAAAGGCTGTTCAAGGCTCAGAATAATTATAATTAAATCAACTAAACTGAAATCTGTTGGGAAAAATGCGTTCAAAGGGATTAAACCTACCGCGAAAATAAAAGTTCATTCAAAGAAATTGCCTAAATATAAGAGATTGTTAAAAAACAAAGGGCAGGGGAAGAAAGTGAAGATTATAAAATGGTAATGTAAACTCGGATTGGTCAAAAAGTTCCGGCGGAGCGACGAGGAAATAAAAGGGCAGGATCGTCTGACAGAAGAAAAAATCTGATTATGAATTTCACGGA
>JAAWJJ010000060.1 GCA_022796875.1 Eubacterium sp.
GGCATAAAAATACTCCTTTTCGATAAAAATTTTCATATTCTAATTCTTACCAAAAAGGAGCCATTTCTTTCCAAAAACACAATTTATTTTACACTACCGGGGGGTATGTTGTTTTATGATATTTATTCTTAGACCAGACGCAGTTCCGACATATTCCGCACTACTTCAAGCGGCAAGTCTGCATCTTCTGCAATTTCCTCAACCGTCAGTTTCCCACGTGTAATCATACGGCGTGCGAGAGCTATTTTTTCTTCCGCAATTCTTTTTTCCGACTTTTCAGCCGCCAGTTTTTCTGCTTTTTCAATCGCCAGTTTTTCTGCTTTTTCAATCGCCAGTTTTTCTGCTTTTTCAATCGCCAGTTTTTCTGCTTTTTCAATCGCCAGTTTTTCTGCTTTTTCAGCCACCAGTTTTTCTGCTTTTTCAATCGCCAGTTTTTCTGCTTTTTCAACCGCGATTTCTTCCATAAAGTCTTCTGGGAATTCTTCAGCATATTCTTTCGCCAATTCTCTGAATGTTTTTCTCATAACACTTTGGCCTCCTTCCGTTTCTTTGAAATATTTCACATGTTTTGCCAATATAGGATAGAACATGTCCACGGAACTCGAACATCTAAAGTCGTGCATCAGCTTTCCGACAGGATCACTATTGTTTTTATAACTGCCATTCACGTATATAATATGGGAGCCATCGCCAAAATATGTACCGGTTTCTTCAATGATCCTATTGATATGGTACAAAGAACAACCGGATCCTATCACGTCGTTTGCTGTTATGAATATCACATAGGAATCATGGATTTCATGAAATTCCTGTCCTGTTTTCAGCATTTTTGTGTCAATCATGCTGCTGTGGAACCTTGCCCTGTGAGCATCTGCCCCTACTGGCGCACGCTGAACTTCAATATTATAAATTTTCCCACTCTCATCTGCCGCATAGATATCCAACGTAATAGAACGTCCGCCAGGAATTGGATTTTTATATTCCCGCTGCGCGATGACTTCCAATACATTCAGATCATTTCGGCGAAGGATAACATTCAGCAGAAATTCCGTAGCTTCTATATTTCGGTCAAATACCAGAGACATCAGATAATCATCTAAAAGGCAAAGATTTTCTATTGCTTTCAGCGTTCTTTTCTTTTTTAGTTTCATCTGGTTTTTCGTATTTACCAGTTCCAATTGTTTTTTCATTTATCGTCCTATCCATTCCTATTATATACCAAACAGGTAATTTTCTCAATCTGATTTTTGGCATGCACGCATCGGCTGTTCCATTTTCTTGTTTGTAAAGCGGCATTGCCTGACATAGTGTTGCGTAAATATCGGTAATTAGCGTGGATTATACGGTAACTTATTTTGTTATGGAGGAGAGGTGCCTGATGGGACTGTTTGTTTCTGAAAACTGCATAAAATAATTTTGATAAATTACATGTCTTCTTTTTTTCTGATATTCATGTGACAGGCGGCTGATAATACGGGCATCATCGGTTTGTCTGCACAAATATCGCAAAAAAAGATAGGTATCCGGCGATAGTTCTTTTGTGATTATGAATTGTGTGGAAAAAATATCGTTGGAAAGATAATAAATGCCAGGCGCATTTTTTTCGATTTTCAGCCCGCATTGTTGTATCAGATGCTGAATTAACTGAGAGGGAAAATACATACACAGAAAATTCAGAGTAATATCCTGACGGGAAAATTCATTTTTGCGGCCAATCCGACTGATGTAATTGCAGGCATAACCGCAGGCTTTATAGTAAAAATCGACAGTGATCGGTACACCGATTGTTTTTACGCAAAAGAGATTGTATGTTGCGAAATGAAGTGCAATTTCAAGTGGTATCAAAGCAGAAGACGTTTTCCTGATAATACAATAATCAAGATGCGGGGGTTTTCCGGTAGGAGAGTATTGCGGAGAAAATTCAAGAAAATCAGAGTAATTTTGTAATTCAATTTGAAGCGCCCAATAAGCGGCTTCCTGCCAGTTCGTATTGTGTTTTGCCATAGTTGGATACCTCTTTCGTAGAAAATGTGGAAGAACAGAAGAAATCATTAGAATGAATGGAAATGGTACTTCTGAAAATATTACCTGCTATTACCTGCAAATAACCGTGTAAACACATTATAGGAAAGAAGTTGTTTTTTTTCAAGGTTTTGGGATATCTGTTTTGCAAAATTATCGAAAAGTATTTTGCATATTGAAAAATATATTGTTAAACAAAGAAATGCAACACAATTGCTATTGTGTTGCATTTCTTTGTTACACACTATATATCGGTTCGGTTTTAAAATACTTAACACATGTTTTAAAAAAATTTTAAAAATTTTTTTGGAGATAAATACAGGTACTTTTTAGTGTCGTTAATATGTTTTTTCAATATTGTTTAATGAGTCAAAAATTGGGGGCGGTTTTGATGAAAGCAGATGATAGCCAGAGGACAAGGGAGATAAAAAGTCATAAAATAAAATGTGAAAATTTGTAAATATCACAAGGAGGATGAAATGAATACTGCACAGCCGATTAAAAATCCGGAAGAACTGAAACATTTTAAAAACTATTATAAGGAAGTAAAACCAAACACGCGAAATTACGTATTGTTAACGATTGGTTTAAATACGGCTCTTCGCATTTCCGACCTGTTGTCATTGCAGTGGCAGCAGGTTTATGATTTTTCCAAACAAAGTTTCCGCAGCCACATATGTCTTGTGGAGCAAAAGACAGGAAAGTATTCTCAAATTTATATGAACACTAATATTCTTCAGGCGTTAATTCCATATAAAGAATTTCTGGAACGTGAAGAATACATAGTTCCAGAACAATATCTTCTTTTAAGTCAAAGAAAATTTCCGCTTTCCAGATCACAGGCATGGAGAATTGTAAAAGTTGCAGCGAAAGACTGCGATATCCCAGGCGTAATCAGCCCACATTCTCTGCGAAAAACATTTGGTTACCATGCCTGCAAACAAGGGGTGCAGCCTACTCTTTTAATGGATGTATTTAATCATTCCTCTTTTGAGGTCACAAGGCGTTATCTTGGAATCGAGCAGGATGACCGGGATGAAGTATTCCGGAATATCTGTATCTGACAGGGAGCGCTTTTGGCAATTTCATAGCTTTCATACTATGGGTATAATATAATACGGTTGCATGATAATCATTAATTTGTTTTCAGAGAGGAGTGGACATATGCCCAGTGATAAAGAAATGCTTAAGAATTTAATTGATACTTATTCAAATCTGCAGCGTATTAAAAATGCTGATAATGTTGAAAAAGAACTTGACTACCAATTAACTTTGGTAAAAGCAAAACGGGGTTCTTTCGGCATTGTCACAAGTGAATTGGATATCAAAAAATAACAATATGTAACAACATATAGCACATAAAAAGGTGTAAAGTCTGAGTGATTAACTAAATCATTTATACGTAAATAAAGGCTTTACGCTTTTTTTTGTTGTAAAGATTATGGGATTACGACAAATTACCAACGCTAAATTTTCTTATTTACATTGCAAGGCTCATCTCCCAGTCTTTATTTTGCAGAAAATCCCTGAAAGATACAACACAATAGCAAATCTGTTGCATGATACAGATACAGTGGAATCGCATATGGGATATGCAAAAACAAGGAGGTTACAAGAGAATATGCTGAAGCTTACATTGAAAGCCGGAGAATACTTGTTGATCGGAGATGGAATCAAAGTGGTATATACCGGCGGAAGTAACAATAACGGACATCTTTTGATTGATGCCCCGAAATCCATGAACATAGCAAGGAGCGGAATACTCGAAAAATATGGAATGGCGGCGGAACCGGGAAACAGGGTAAAACATCACAAAGACCGTGATTTATCTCCGGAAGCAAAAGCAAAAATAAAAGCTATTCTGATGGAAGAAAAAAGAAAAGCCAGAAAAGAAGAAAAAGCTGAGGCAAAATAAGTAGTTCTAAAAAGCTGCTGAACGAAATCACCTGATTGAGAATATCTGACCAATCAGGAATTGACGGAACATGATAATAATGTGGGAGTAACCTAGGGCTTCTGCTTATTATAAATAACAGTCCCGCCCGGGACTGACAAAAATTATTAAAAATCATAAATAATTGCTTCCGGGCAGAAGCCGAAGAAGCGCACATGCACGCAAACGGATTTGCGGCATTAAAAACAAGGAGGAAAATATTATGGCAATGGTAGTACAACACAATCTTACAGCAATGAACTCTAACAGGCAGTTAGGCGTTATCACAAGCGGACAGTCAAAATCAGCTGAAAAATTATCATCCGGTTACAAAATCAACCGTGCAGCAGATGACGCAGCAGGTTTAAAGATTTCTGAAAAAATGAGAAGCCAGGTTCGCGGACTTCAGAGAGCATCTACAAACGCTCAGGACGGCGTATCTTTGATTCAGACGGCTGAGGGCGCTTTGAATGAAGCTCACAGCATCTTACAGAGAATGAATGAACTGGCAGTACAGGGTGCGAACGATACGAACCAGAACATTGACCGTGATGCAATCAATCAGGAATTGACAGCCTTAACGGCAGAGTTAGACAGAATTTCTGAAACGACACAGTTCAATAAACAGGAACTGTTAGACGGCAGCTTCAATGATAAGAAACTCCACGTTGGCGCTAATGCTAACCAGAGTATCAGTATCAGCATCGGCAAGATGGATGCAGAATCTCTTGGCCTGAAAAGTATTACTTATGCAAAAGGTTCAATAACAAAGAGTTACAATAAAATTAATTATTTGGGCGTAGAATATGAATATGATGTTTCTAAGACGGCAGCTTCGAATAAGTCCTTGTTCATAATGGCAGCACAGGAGTATGGCGAGAAGAAATTTACAGACGACATGATCTTTATGACTTCTGCAGGATCATTTGGAGTTATATCCGGTACTCAGGCATGGGATTCATTAGAAAGTGCAAAGGTGTCCGCTGCCAGTTATCTGGGATCTACGTATGGCGGGAAAGCAAGCGATGCGTGGTCCGATTTACTTAAAAATGCGATTGTGTCAGGAATCACAGCAGGCGGGTTCGGCTCTGAGGCTACAATTACCTCTCCGGCTGTAGACGATTATGATATTGCAAATGCTACGCTGACAGCAGTACAGGATGCGATTAACCGCGTATCTACTCAGCGTTCCGCACTCGGTGCATTACAGAACAGATTAGAGCATACGATCGCCAACCTGGATAACGTAGCAGAGAATACACAGTCTGCTGAATCCAGAATCCGTGATACAGATATGGCGTCTGAGATGGTGGAATACAGCAAAAACAATATTCTTGCTCAGGCAGGGCAGTCTATGTTGGCTCAGGCAAATCAGTCAACACAAGGCGTATTATCCCTGTTACAGTAATCGGGCTGTATAATAAGAGAAATAAAAAAACCAGCTTCGGCTGGTTTTTTTATTCTTAAAATATAGGTCACAGAAATGGAGGGAGCGGAAATCATGCAGGAAAAAATAGAACATTTATATGAAACGATCAACTTTCTGGGATTTAATGCTACCTATTCACGGAACAACAATTATGCCAAAAACGCCAGAGAAATGATTCCGCAAATACAGGAGTTTGTTCAGTGGTTCCTTACAAATATTTCCGGATTGGAAGAGGGCGTGTACCTTAACTTAATAGATATTTTAAAAGACTGTGAAACAGCGTTGCAGGAAGATGATAACGTACTTATGATGGATGCCCTGGAACAGGGATTGTCGGAATATCTGGAAATGTTTCTTTCAGAAGAATATTTTAAAGAAAAGGAGTCAGGTTATGTCGATGGAAATGCAAAATCGGAATCTTGAAACGCTGGAAAAACGATTTCCGGGTATGTCTGAAATTATTGAAAAAAAGAAGAAGGAACTGCTGAAAAACGAGTCGTTAGATATAAAAGAAGAAACAGCTTTTACCGGGGAACAGATTTTAACAGTAAAAAGTAAAAATAGAAAATTATATTTGGCGGGAAGACGCGACCCGACGGCGCATCCGGTAAATCAGATTAAGATATTGGGAGAAATCGTACCAAACGCTCCGGTTTTTATTTTAGGAATGGGTAATTGGCATTATATAGAAGAGCTGATAAAACAGACGGATGAAAGTATTATTCTATTATTGTATGAACCGTTATTTTCTGTTTTTTATAAGCAGTTGGACAGAATAGATTTTAATCAGACGTTTGGAAAACGGACGGTTGCGCTTGTCATAGGTGGAATTAATGACGATGGATTGGATAGTCTGATCAGATCAATGCTTCAAGGGGACAAAATACCGTTGATGAAGTATTTTGTTCTCCCGAATTATGTAAAGTTATGCAAGGAACAGGTCAGGGAATTTTTGGATAATTTAACAAAATATGCTTCGAAATATTGTATGGGAGTTGGAACGAATCTGTTTTTCAGTCCTTTTCAGGCGGAAAATTTTTACCATAACGTTTCATATATTCGAACCGGATATAAAGCATCCAGCCTTTTGAAAGCGATTCCAAAAGATATCCCTGTCATAGTCATAGCTGCGGGTCCGTCGTTAAATAAAAATATCAAAGAATTGAAGAGAGCAAAAGGACGGGCGTTTTTAATCGCTGTGGATACGGCTGTAAAGCGGCTGTTAAAAGAGGG
The DNA here is from genome assembly GCA_022796875.1 of Eubacterium sp. GTDB lineage: Bacteria > Bacillota > Clostridia > Lachnospirales > Lachnospiraceae > JAAWJJ01. The sequence goes on from JAAWJJ010000060.1 coordinate 6,618, forward strand.
CATTGTTCCGGATCTGTTTGCAACTTTAGATGGAATGAAGACGGCGGAGCTTTTGAATTTTACAGAGGAAGAAGCAGAGGCGAAAGAGATCCCGATGATTACAAAAGTGACGGCATCAAAAAGCCTTATGGATTATCATATCGGAAAAAAATTTTTTATCAATGAGGGATACCGTTATATAGATCAAATTTTCAAAATGAACGGCAAAAAGCTGGAAGGATTTAACGTGGGTGGCTCTGTGGCAACATACGCTTTTGCTTTTGCCTGCCATTTGGGATTCCGAAAAGTGGTATTTGTCGGGCAGGATCTTGCATATACAGACAATAAATCTCATGCGGACGGAACGTTTCAGGAGAAAATGCCGGAAGAAAACACAGAGAAGTTTTTAATGGTGCCGGGAAATTACCAGGAAGAGGTGCCGACGCTTTCGAATCTGGATAGTTACCGTCAATGGTTTGGAGAATTTATCAGCGAATGGAAAAAAAGATATGATGTTGAATTTATCAACGCGACGGAAGGCGGAGCAAAGATTGAGGGAACAAAGATGATGCACCTGGCGGATGTCATAGATCAGGAGTGTAAGAAAGAAGTGGATATCAGACCCTGTATAGATCAATTGGAACCGGAATTTAATCCGGAAGAACAGGAAAAAATTTTGGACTATCTCCATGATACTCCAAAGAAAGTACATGAAATCATATCACTGGCAAAAGAGGGAAGAAAAATATATGCCCAGTTGGATAAGCTGTGCCGTTCCGGAAATATGGATAAACGGGCGTATGTGAAGCTTTTAAAGCGAGTAAAGAGAAACCGGAAAAAAATAGAAGAAAACGTAAATTTTGATTTGTTGCAACAATCAATGACCAGGGCGGAACAGATTATACGTTCCGGTCAGTATTTCAGTTATGACTCAATGGAAGAAGAAGGACTTGAACTGGCGCGTCAAGGAAAAAAATATATGGAATTATTAGAAGAATATACCAGCATCATTGAGGCCTATACAGAACAGACGGTAGCAAAAGCAGAGTGATTTTATAAACAGGAAAATAAAAACAGGAGGAAGCCTTATGTTAAATCAAAAAACGATTCTTATTACAGGAGGCACAGGATCCTTTGGCACTGCATTTACGGAATATGTTTTAACACATTATAAGCCGAAGAAAATTATTATTTATTCCCGCGATGAATACAAACAATTTCTTATGGCGGAAAAGTTAAGGGAATATAAAGACAGTCTTCGTTTTTTTATCGGAGACGTCCGGGACAGGGACAGGCTGTACCGTGCTTTTGGCGGGGTGGATTATGTGATTCATGCGGCGGCGTTAAAGCAAGTGCCGGCATGTGAATATAATCCGATTGAGGCAGTGAGGACAAATATTAATGGGGCGATGAATATTATAGACGCCGCATTGGACTGCGGGGTAAAAAAAGTAGTGGCTCTTTCTACCGATAAAGCCGTGAATCCGATTAATCTGTATGGAGGAACCAAACTGGTGTCAGACAAATTATTCATTGCGGCAAACGCCTATTCCGGAGAAAAAGATGTGCGCTTTTCCATTGTACGTTATGGAAATGTGGCAGGAAGCCGGGGCTCGGTGATTCCGTTTTTTAAAAAAATAATAGGGGCCGGAGAAAAGGTGCTTCCGATTACCGATTATCGTATGACCCGATTCTGGATCAGTCTGGAAGAAGGGGTGCAATTGGTGATTAAGGCGTTGGAAGAAGCGAAAGGCGGAGAAACCTTTATTTCCAAAATTCCATCTTTTAAAATAACAGATCTGGCTGAGGCAATGGCGCCGGAATGTTCCGGAAAGGAGGTAGGAATCCGCGAGGGTGAAAAACTGCATGAAATTATGGTGACACGTGAAGATTCTGCTATGACATATGAATATGAAAAGCATTTTATTATATATCCCCATTATAACTGGTGGGAGGAAAGCCGTATACTGCCGGGCGGAAAAAAGGTAGAAGACGGCTTTGAATACAGTTCCGGAACAAATCAGGAATGGTTGAGCGTGGAAAGACTACGGGAACTTTTAAAGAACATGGAGCAGGAAAAATAGAATAGGCCATTAGATGCAATGGCAAGGAAAAGGAGCCAGGGAATGAAATATAAAACAGAACAGGAAGCATTTTGGAGTGGGGAATTTGGAAATCATTACATAGAAAGAAATGAATGTACCAGAGAGTTGATGGCTTCCGCCACAGGATTTTTTGCCAGAATATTGAGCAGAACGAACGGGATAAAAAGCGTAATTGAATTTGGTTCCAATATAGGAAACAATTTGAAAGCAATTAAAATGTTGATTCCGGACGTTCGTACGGCGGCAATTGAGATTAACCATCAGGCGGCAGAACATCTCAGAGAGGACAAATTTTTTGAAAATCAACTGGAAGTATATGAAGATTCCATTTTAGAATACGATCCTGTAAAAATATATGATATGGCATTGATTTCGGGAGTATTGATCCATATCAATCCGGAGGAACTGCAGCATGTGTATGAAAAACTGTATGTATCTTCCGGGAAATATATTTGCATTTCAGAATATTACAACCCGGTGCCGGTGGAGGTATCTTACAGAGGGCATGAAAGCAGATTGTTTAAACGGGATTTTGCCGGAGAATTTCTGGATAAATATCCGGATTGCAGGCTGGTAGATTATGGATTCCAATATCATCGGGACTCCTGTTTCCCAAAAGATGACGTCACATGGTTTCTGTTAGAGAAGATGGGTAAAAAACAGTAGAAAATGGTTAGATCTTAGAATCAGAAAGGAAATCAAAGATGGAAATCAGAACCTGTAAAAAATGTGGATTTATTCTTGGAACAAGGCCGAACAGCAAAGATGTAGACGGCGTTTGTCTTGCCTGTTTAAATAAAGATCGAAAAAACGATATCAACTGGGAAGATAGGCAGAAATGGCTGACGCAGTTTATATGTGAGAATAAAAATCCGGACAGTAAATGGGAATGTGTAGTAGGGGTTTCAGGCGGAAAGGATTCCTGTACTATAGTAAAACGGCTGATAGAATGTCATGGAGTAAAAAATCCGCTTCTTGTACATGTCTGCGATGAATTTACTCCTTCGGAAGCCGGAATTGCCAATCTGGACAATCTGGTGAAAACATACAATCTGGATCTTTTAAATTTCCGTTGCGCGCCTCAGACTTTTGTGGAAGAAACCCGCAAAAGCTTTTTTGAGAATCTTCATCCGTTAGAGTGGATAGAGAAACAGATTTATGTAAAACCGTTAGATGTTGCGAAAGCGTTCCATATTCCGATTGTGTTTATGGGTGAGAATCCTGCTTTTGAATATGGTGAAAGTGAAGACTGCGAAATTTTTCATCCGGCAAGCAATGATGATACAAAGATTATTTATTTTGGTGCTGTTTGGCCGTATTCTATTACGGATTCCCTTACGCAGGCACGTTCAATTGGATTCAAAATTCTTTCAGATTTTGACGATTGGCAGAGGCAGGGAAGTGCGGATGATTGTTCCCAGATTGACAGTAAGGGATATATGATACAGCTTTGGACAAAGTTTGTTAAATTTGGATTTCAAAGAGTATCGGATGTGGCATGCCGATTTGTGAGAGAGGGGATTTTTACCAAAGAACAGGCAGAACAGATGATCAAAGATTCTGACTGGATTTGCGACCCTCTTGCGAAAAAGGACTTCTGCAGGACGATTGGAATTTCAGAAGCAGAATTTGATGAAACGGTTGACAAATTCGCGAATACCGACATTCTTATGAAAGATGTAAACGGGCATTGGAGAAGAAAAGATTTTATGTAAAGGAATTATAATATCAGGTTGTGACATTTTTATCTTGAGAACATTCTGACAGAAAGCAGGAAAAAGGAGAATCATATGAAAAACCGATCCATTGCCATTATCACCGCGCGTGGCGGCAGCAAACGCATCCCGAGAAAAAATAACAGAGAATTTTGCGGGAAGCCAATCCTTGCATATTCGATAGAAGCAGCCCAAAACGCAGGCGTTTTTGATGAAATCATGGTGTCTACCGATGATGAGGAAATTGCCAAAACAGCGAAACAGTACGGGGCGTCCATTCCGTTTTTTCGCAGTAAAGAAAATGCTGGCGATTATGCCGTTACAGCGGACGTAGTGAAAGAAGTTTTAACCGAGTATAAAAGGCTGGGGCAGCAATTTGAGTTTGCATGCTGCATTTATCCTACCGCGCCGTTTCTTACCGGTGAAAAATTAAGAAAAGCCATGGAAGAACTGACAGAATCAGATCTGGATTCGGTAATGCCGGTTACCGCCTTTTCTTTTCCGCCGCAGCGGGGGATGTATATTCGGGGCGGACAGCTTATCTTTTGTTATCCGGAAAACGACCTGAAACGGTCGCAGGATTTGGAAACAATGTATCATGACTGCGGGCAGTTTTACTGCGTCCGGACACCATCGTTTTTACAGACCGGGAAGTTGGTTATGGAAAAAACAGGGGCGGTTATTCTGCCGGAGAGCGAAGTACAGGATATTGACAATTTGGAAGACTGGAAAATTGCAGAGATGAAATATCGGTTTCTGAAAGGTGAGTTTAAACAGTAAAATATCTGCCAAAGAAGATGATAGAAGAAAAACGATAGAAAGGAATCTGTAAAAATGCAGGAAATCAAAATCCATAGGAAAACCATCATCGGCGCCAACACCCCCGTATACATTATCGCGGAAATGTCCGCCAACCATGCGGGCAGTTTAAGCCGTGCCAAAGAGATCATACATGCGGCAAAGGAAGCCGGGGCGGATTGTATTAAAATCCAGACCTATACGCCGGATACGATTACGATTGACTGTGATAATGAGTTTTTCTGTATCGAAAACGGACTTTGGAAAGGAGAAACCCTGTATCAACTGTATGGAAAAGCATATACCCCCTGGGAATGGCAGCCGGAATTAAAAGAGGAAGCGGATCGGATCGGGATTGATTTCTTCTCAACGCCGTTTGATCCGACGGCAGTGGATTTTCTGGAAGAAATGGGCGTGGATTTTTATAAAATTGCATCTTTTGAACTGGTAGATATTCCGTTGATCGAATATGTGGCGTCCAAAGGGAAACCAATGATTATGTCAACCGGAATGGCAAGCCTGGCTGAAATCGAAGAAGCAGTACAGGCAGTGCGCGGACAGGGAAACGGGCAGCTGGCGCTTTTGCGCTGTGCCAGCGCATATCCGGCAATTACAGAGGAAATGAATTTGAAAACCATGCAGAATATGGGCAAAGTGTTTGACGTTCCAGTGGGGTTGTCGGATCATTCTAAGGGTTCGGTCGGTGCGGTGGCGGCGGTTACCCTGGGGGCAAAAGTAATTGAAAAGCATTTTTGCCTGGATCGGGAAATTGAAAATCCGGACGCTGCCTTTTCTATGACGCCGCGGGAATTTGCACAGATGGTAAAAGACGTCCGGCAGGCTCAGACGGCAATCGGCACGGTGCGGTACGGATGCAGCAGGCAGGAAAAATCCAATATCGGTTTCCGGCGTTCGGTTTTTGCAGTAGAAGATATCAGGCAGGGGGAAAAGCTGACGGAGAAAAATGTACGGATTATCCGTCCCGGATACGGACTTGCGCCAAAGTATTTTCCACAGGTTTTGGGTCAGGTTGCGCTTCGGGATATTAAGAAAGGAACTCCGATTCAATTCGGATTGATTGGAGAAGAAAGTTATGAGTGAGTATTTAAGAAAAGCGGCAAAGGAAGATATAGATTTGTTGTTTCAATGGGCGAATGAAGCGGAAGTCAGGGCAAATTCTTTTTCTGCAGCCCAGATATCTTATGAGGAACATACAAAATGGTTTCAGAATATGCTTCATGACAGGGACAGGAAGCAGTATATTTATATGGCGGACGACGTACCTGTCGGTCAGATCCGGATTGACATTTCAGGTGATACCGCAGAAGTCAGCTATAGCGTATGTGACGGATGCCGTGGAAAAGGGCATGGAGAAAAAATGCTGGATTTATTACAGCAGAAGCTTTTGACGGATGAGCCGGAGGTACATCGTCTGATTGCAAAAGTAAAAAATGGAAATCAGAGATCGGAAAGAGCTTTTTTAAAACTTGGGTATTACAAAAAATGCACGGTATTTGAGATGAAAATTAAAAAATAAATGTCAAAAACGAGATGTCGAAAATGAGATGCCAAAAATGAAAGTCAAAAATGAGATGCCGAAAATGAAAATACTGAAATAGTACTATTGGAAGTGAAAAACCGTATGAAAATTCAATATACCACAATTTACATCCGCGCTGACGCCAATGAAACCATTGGGACAGGACATGTGATGCGCTGCCTTTCCATAGCGGAAGCTATACAAAAACAGGGCGGGGAAGCAATATTTCTCGCTGCTGATGCCCGAACGGAGGATATTGTGAAAAACCGGGGATTTTCAGTTATTTGCCTGAACTCGGTCTGGAACGATCTGGAAAAAGAGTTAGAGCAGCTTGTTTTTCTGGTCCGGGAAAAAGAGATTCGTGTATTGCTGATTGATTCTTATTATGTAACTTTGGATTATCTGGAAACCCTGCATCAATATACAAAGCTGGTATATATAGACGATCTGGATTCGTTTGCCTATCCGGTGGATATGCTCATCAGTTATGCCGTTTATCGTGGGAAGGCCGATTATGAGAACCGTTATGGAAACAGGGAAGTTCCCGATATTCTTTCGGGCAGCCGGTATATCCCGTTAAAAAGCCGGTTTTGTAATTTGCCGGAGCGAAAAATATCCGAAAATGTAAAAAACGTATTAATACTCACCGGAGGGACGGATCCGTACCATGTGGCCCTGGAACTTGCAATGCATATTGCGGACGCAGGAGAAAAGGATATAGCAGGAGCCAAAGCGTATAAAGAGCAGCAGTTTCATATTATATGCGGAAAATACAACAGGGATTATGATAAACTGTGTGATCTGGCTTCTAGTACGGAAAATATTGCCATCTACTATAATGTGGATTGTATGGCTGACTATATGATGGAAGCGGATCTTGCAGTGACGGCAGGAGGTACGACGACTTATGAATTATGTGCCTGCGGTACGCCATCCATTTGTTATATTCTGGCGGACAACCAGATTCAGAACGCCCGCACGCTGGCGGAAAAAGGCCTGATGCTGTTTGGCGGGGACGTGAGGAAAGACGAAAGGGTTTCAGAAATTGTACGGCAGCTTGGCCGTTTGTCAGGAAACAGAGAGCTTCGACAGGCAATTTCCCGGAACATGCAGCTATTGGTTGACGGAAAGGGTGCACAGAGGATTGCGGAAGCGGTTCTTAACTTGTAAGTTTACATGAATAAAGATTCAGAAAAGAGGGATGAAATGATTCCGTACGGACATCAGACAATTGATGAGAAAGATATACAGGCAGTAGTCGATGTACTGCGTTCCGATTATCTTACGACAGGGCCTGCTGTGGAAATATTTGAAAAGAAAGTAGCCGAATATGTGGGCGCAAAATATGCGGTAGCGGTAAACAGCGGTACGGCGGCGCTCCATATCGCATGCCTGGCGGCAGGAATGAAAGAGGGGGACGAGGTTATTACGACTCCGATTACATTTGCCGCTTCCGCAAACTGCGTTCTGTATTGCAATGGCACTCCGGTGTTTGCCGATATTGATTCCCGGACGTACAATATTCTTCCGGAAGAGATAGAAAAAAAGATTACTCCCCGGACAAAAGCAATCGTTCCGGTTCATTTTACAGGACAGCCCTGCGATATGGACGCTATAAGCGCAATTGCAAAAAAGCATAGCCTGATTGTGATCGAAGACGGCGCTCACGCATTGGGAGCTTCTTATCGCGGGAAAAAGATCGGAAGTATTTCCGATATGACGATATTCAGTTTCCATCCGGTGAAACCGATCACTACCGGGGAGGGCGGAATGGTTGTCACCAATAGTGAAAATTTGTACCGGAGATTGAAATTGTTCCGCAGCCACGGTATTACGAGAGAGGAAAATATGATGGAGAGCAGCGGGGAAATCATGACAGGCTCAGAGAATGGGATAGGGGCAGAGGACGGGATCAAGCCGGGAAATGGGATAAGAACCGAAAGTGGCGGCTGGTATTATCAGCAGATCGAACTGGGATTTAATTATCGTATGACGGATATCCAGGCCGCTTTGGGCAGCAGCCAGATGGATAAACTGGATACTTTTTTAAACAGACGTCGGGAAATTGCGCGGCGGTATAACGAGGCTTTCGCAGGAAATCCAAATATCGGAATCCCGCAGCAGATGAAAAGCGCGGTAAGCGGCTGGCATCTGTATGTGATACGTGTGCCTGCGGACAGGCGGAAAGAAATTTTTCGGAAACTGCAGTCTGCCGGGATAGGGGTGAACGTCCATTACATACCGGTATACCGGCATCCATATTACCAAAAGCATGAATATGGCAAGGTGTGTTGTCCAAATGCGGAAGAATTGTACGGACAGATGATCAGCCTGCCGATTTATCCGGGACTGACGGACGGGCAGCAGAAACAGGTGATGGAAGCAGTGCTGAAAATTTGCGATTTCTGAAAATCAACAGCCAGTATAATCCACACTAATTACCGATACGTTTTATGATATGGCTTTTACCAATCTTTATGGAACGCTGTAAGTACTTGTAAAAGTTTGATCACTACACAGGTCAGCCCACGCCTCTTTAGGCAAGCCGCAGACCGCCTGCAAAGCAGGCTATCCGCTGCTGGAAGCGTCTGTCTGGGGCTTAAGAGGCGTTTAAGCTCATTGTCGTCATTCTGTGCTCATTCATGCAAGCATGATTCGCCCATAATTTTGGTGATGGCTGAACTGTTACCGAAAAATGTATAAAGTCTGATCAGTCTAAAGTTTTGTTTTCTATTCATAATTTATAAGCGAAACACATATTTCATATGTTTGAATATTATGTATAGAACATTTTAATAAGGAGTTTTTATGTCAAATACGATGAACAGACAACAGGACTGCGGCTGCCGGACAGAAATGAACCGTCCGCGCCAGCAGGAGCGTGGTTGTCAGTCAGAACCGAATCGCCGTCAGGACTGCGGTTGTCAGGCAGAAATGAACCGTCCGCGCCAGCAGGAGCGTGGTTGTCAGGCAGAAATGAATCGCCGTCAGGACTGTGGCTGCCAGGCAGAAATGAACCGTCCGCGCCAGCAGGAGCGTGGCTGTCAGTCAGAACCGAATCGCCGTCAGGGGTGCGGCTGTCAGACAGAAATGAACCGTCCGCGCCAGCAGGAGCGTGGTTGTCAGTCAGAACCGAATCGCCGTCAGGACTGCGGTTGTCAGGCAGAAATGAACCGTCCGCGTCAGCAGGAAATGAATCGCCGTCAGGATTGTGGCTGTCAGGCAGAAATGAACCGTTCGCGCCAGCAGGATTGCGGTTGTCAGGCAGAAATGAACCGTCCGCGCCAACAGGAGCGTGGCTGTCAGGCAGAAATGAATCGCTGTCAGGATTGCGGCTGTCAGCAGGAACCGTATATGGATTGGAGGAGAAGACAGGCGGCAAATGTACCCGCCATGTGCTTTGTTCCATGGCAAAATCTGGTTTCTTTGTCGGAGCCGCAGCAGGCATTGGAGGAAGGAACCATTTTCCCGGAATTAGTAAAACCGTTTTTAGGGAGAAAGGGGTGCTGCAGATGAGAGCAAACCTGGCAGAAAAACAAAAACTGCTTCATTGGATCGATGAGGTAAGTTTTATGGTGATTGATTTGACGCTTTATCTGGATACCCATCCGGATGATGATGAGGCGATGGATTATTTCCGCCATTATATACAGTTGAGAAAGCAGGCGTTAAAAGAGTATGCGTCCATGTACGGCCCATTGTTGATCGATGATGCGTGTCCGGAAGAAAAATTCACATGGGCGCTGACAAAATGGCCTTGGGAAGGAGGCGACTGTTAAAAGATGTGGAACTATGAAAAAAGATTGGAATATCCGGTAAAAATCACACAGACAAATCCGAGGCTGGCACAGATGATTATCAGTCAGTACGGTGGTCCGTAACGCAGACACCTGCAATTTTTCCGTACCGACTGAATAAAATTATATAGAATTCAAAAGAAATCATATAGAATTTACAGAATAATACAGAACTGTACAACTGTACAATAATATGCGGGATTATGAAAAAAGACAGAGTATGATCTGTTTGGAGTAAAAATCATTTTCCACATAGTTTCCTGTCAGTTTCACAAACAGATCTTCCGCCATATCGGAAGCGGTTCCCTCTTTTTTATCAATGTCGGAATCTCCATTGATGCCGCTGTTTTTGATATTCCATATTTCAAATTTTGTTTCTTCCGAAAAATATACGGTTATCAATTCTTTTTCAGAATTCTGATAAGAAACGGCCTCGTTTGACGACGGGTGGAATGTTTTATTTATGACGATGCTGTTATCACCTATACTTTCTATATTTCCTTCCAGTTCAATATCTGTCTGCGATGTGGGCTCGGCAGTGTTTTTGGTATCTGTCTGTGATGCAGGCCCGGCAGTGTTTCCGGTATCTGTCTGCGACGCAGGCTCCTCTGTAGAATATTCATTATGGTCCGTCTGTCCGCTTTCATCATGAACATTATTTGCCGTGATATCTGTTTTTTGCTCCGGAGCCATATCGGAAGCGCCGCAGCCTGCGACCGCTAATAATAAACAGGTACAAAAACATGCTGCTGTTTGCTTTTTTCTCATTATCATTCCCTCTTTCAAAATAGTTTTGATAATAAAAGCATACAACATGAATCTTTAAATAACTTCTAAAAAAGCTTTAAATCTCCTTTAAGACGGTTTTTTTAAATAACCGGCATATTTTTAGGAATCGAACCGTTCCGAAAGATGAAAAAGCGTATCATTTACACGTAAAGGCACAAATAAAAGCTTAGAGTTGCGGTTTCTTTGTCGTATCTGACAGAATCAACAATCGTTCTGAAAGCCGCCGCTTTTTGTGCGTTATCCAGGTGATTGTTTTGAAAGAGAGCGATCAGGTCGGAGGCTTTTGCAATTTCCATAATAACGGCCTCTGCGTCGTTTCCAGAGCAGTCTGGCTGCGTCAGGGCGTTCATATTATCCATCAGCAGAGAGCGTTCTTTTCGGAGTATCTTTTTCCCTTCTTTATATTCAGAAAGCGTATCAATTTCATTGACATAGGCTTCTTTGAGCCGGTTTTCTTTTTTCTCCAGTTTTTTTAGTTGTTCATTTAAAAAATCTATTTGTTTTGCTGTCTGTGCGTTGCTGACGGCATGATCCGTGCATTTGCCGGTCTTCATTTCGTATTTCTGATTGTAGGGAAACAGTATCTTTTCCAATCCGACAAGGATTTGTTTCTCCAGTAAAGAAGCCCGGATATAGTGGGAAACGCGGCAAAGTCCTTTGGTATATCCCCAGCATTGAAAAGCTTTTTTCGGAGCCGTTCCGCAGCTGCAAAGCGTTCGGCCGCAGGAAGAACACATTACGGAGCCGCTCAGCCAGTGTTTGACGATGGAAACGTCGCGTGTTTTTCCGGAATTGCGCCGTGCATCCAGTTTTTCTTTTAAGCAGCGGTAAGTTGCTTCGTCCCACAGGGCTTCCCAGTTTCCTTTGGCATATATGACGTCTTCCCCGGTTTTTGGATCTCCTTTGCCGGGGGTTTTGTTCCATCTTGCGATTCCGCAGTAAAAAGGATTTTCCAGAAGATAGCGTATACCGCGTGTATCGAATGGATTGCCGTTTTTTGTCCGGTACCCGTGTTCATTCAAATAGCAGGCGATCTGCCGGGGAGTGTAGTTTTCATACAGAAACAGATCTTTTGCTTTTAACGGAATGGCGCAGGTATTTGGGTCGATACACGGAGGCTGCCTGTTTCCGGGCGACAGATAGCCGATGGGAGCGTTGCTTTGATAATGGCCGCGCAGGGCGTTTTGGGTCATGCCCCGCCGCACTTCACCCGAAAGGCGTATGGAATAATATTCATCCATCCATTCTATGATGCGCTCGATCAGGGAGCCGAACGGTCCTTCTGTAATCGGTTCTGATATACTGATCACCTCTACGCGGTCTTTTTTTAACATGGATTTATAGACAATAGATTCTTCCTGGTTGCGGGCAAAACGGCTGAATTTCCATACGAGTATGACGTCGATGGGGTGTTCCGCTTTTTTTGCCAGTGCAATCATTTTCTGGAATGCCGGCCGTTTTTTTGCGCTTCGGCCGGAAATTCCGGTTTCTTTGAATATATATTGTTCAGGAATTTTGATGTTGTGTTGTACGGCATAGTCTGTTAACAGCCGTTTTTGCGCTTCCGGCGACAGTTCTTCCTGCTTGTCGGTGGATACCCGGATATAGGCGGCGCCGGTCAGGAAATCAGGTTGCTGCCGGAGAAGTTGTTGTTGAAATTGTGGCTGCTGCAAGAGAGATTGCTGCTGGAGAGGTTGTTTATTTTGTTGTCTGATGACGGTTCCTCCGCAAAATAATGCTTTTTACAGATTATGAACAACGGAAAGGAAGCATACATGTTGAAAAACAAAAAAGATAACGCAAAAACAGATAAAATCTGACATGCGAAATAACATATATTGAAAGAAAATCTTTTTTATGTGATTAAACCTTTGAAAGAAGTTGCATATTATTACTATGTAAAAGATGCAAAAACCGGTATGTGGACGGATATATCCTGCTTGCCAAAAGAGCAGCAGGGCAGGCTCTGTCAGGAGGCTTATCAGAAACTGGCAGAGGGATTTGGATGTACGCGAGAAGAAAAAAACGTCCGTTCCGAAGTATCGGAGAAAAGTCCGCAAGAATAAAATGGGAAGCCGCCTATGCGGCAGCTATGTTATGAACATTAGAAAGGAAATAAAGTGATGGAAAATTTATATTTAAAATCAATGCAAAGGAAAGGGGGAGTGTTTCGGGCGGCAATGACGGCAGTAACGGCAATGGTTTTGGCGGTGAATCCGGCGGAAGAATTGTATGCAAGAGAAGCGGTACATGCGACGGAGGCAGGTGAAACGCCAATTGTAAAAGCGGATGTTCTGAAATCTGGGGTCGGGGCTAATGCGCAGATACAGGAAATGTTTGTGGACGCCGTCAACTGTACGAAAGAAGAGGCGCAATTCCGTTACGGACTGGTCACGGACAGCGGCGCTTATGAACCGACGGAAGAGGAAATTGCAGAGGAAATGTATTATGACAGTTTGGAAATGCTTGCTATTTGTGTGGAAGCAGAGGCCGGAGCCGAACCGTATCTGGGAAAGCAGTTGGTGGCAGATGTGATTTTAAACAGAGCGGATGAAGCGGGTAGTATTGAAGCGGCAATTACCGCGCCGGGAGCATTTTCCAGCTATGCAGACGGCGGTATGGCGCGACATAACGTACCGTGTGAGGATACGTATGCGGCAGTTGCAGAAGAATTGCAGTACAGACAGTATCCGGCGTTGTGGTATTTCCGGGAAGACAGATATGCGGAATGGGGAACGCCGTGGCAGCAGGTAGGAAATCATTATTTCAGTACACGGTAGTGTACTGGAATATTCCTGCTTTGTGCTGGGATAGTACGGGATGCGCCAGGGATAACACAGAATATGACAGGTATTTGCAATACGGTGGTCCGGATGGGGAAATGTCAGCGTCATTGCGGTATTTGTCACAAAGATTTGCATTTCCATACCGCGAAGTAGTGGGAGTACTGAACGATATAGGTAGAGAAGCCTCTGAAATGTTCCGTTTCAGAGGCTTCTCACATATAAAGGAAAGTTTTGAGACTATGAAGAAAAGTCTGTAAATAAGATCTTCTATGATAATGATAGGTGAAAGGATTTGTAAAATCAGCTTTTCACCTTCATGTTATATATAACAG